>JAYTYR010000001.1:0-9119 GCA_043742265.1 bacterium
TTTGATTTTGATAGGGAAGTTATGTACGACAAAAACTCAGCAACATGGGGTGAACACATTAAAAATCATAATAAATAAACAAAATGAACAAAACACAAATAGTTAGACACGGAGAAGTAATCTTATCGCCAGTAGATAATATACCAACAGAGGCGATATTAAAAGAAGAAGCTAAGAATTATATAGTAGCTCATTCAGAGACAGGTCATCACCATGTATTAGAGGCAGAAAAAGCTTTTAAGATATATACATGGAACGGTGAGACATTTATAGATATAGACCATATAGGGAAACTATGGCACAAGAAGTCCGGTAAAGATGTACATAAAACGCATGAGATACAGCCAGCAAAATATAAAGTAGTTATAAAAAAAGAGTATGATTATTATGCTGGAGCTATAAGACAAGTTAGAGATTAAATATATGAATAATAATTATGTTACAAGAGTTGATAGGTTAACGCCAGAACAAGAAAGTCAAATGCCGGAGCATGTAGCGAAGTGGATAGGAATAGGGCTAAGGACAGGAGAGTCAGATTGGGGTAAATTTGATAATGCTATTAAAGTTGCTTACAAAAAAGCAGGTATCCCTTTCCCAAATAAAATAATTAGAGTGTCTAGTCCATTAGTAGGGGCAATTGCTTCGACAATAGCAAACGCTATTTCCGTGGATGCTTTCGTGTATGATTCCTTGCGTGATTCTGTGGATAATTCTGTGCATGATTCTGTGGGTGATTCTGTGGGTGCTTCTGTGCGTGGTTCCGTGAGTTATTCTGTGTATGCTTCCGTGGGTGATTCTGTGCGTGCTTCCGTGCGTAATTCTGTGGATAATTCTGTGGATGCTTCCGTGGGTAATTCTGTGCATGCTTCCGTGCGTAATTCTGTGAGTGCTTCCGTGTATGATTCTGTAGATGATTCTGTGAATGCTTCTGTAGATGATTCTGTGAATGCTCCCGTGCGTAATTTTATAGATGATTCTGTGGGTACTTCCGTGCGTGATTCTGTGGGTGATTCTGTGCGTGCTTCTGTGAATGCTTCCGTGCATGATTCTGTGGGTGATTCTGTGGGTGCTTCTGTGCGTGGTTCCGTGAGTTATTCTGTGTATGCTTCCGTGGGTGATTCTGTGTATGATTCTGTGAATGCTTCTGTGGGTGATTCTGTGGGTGCTTCCGTGGGTCCTTCCGTGCGTGATTCTGTGGATGCTTCCGTGGGTGATTCTATGGATAATTCTGTGGGTGATTCTGTGTATGCTTCCGTGCGTGCTTCCGTGGGTGATTCTGTGAGTGATTCTGTGGGTGCTTCCGTGCGTGCTTCCGTGGGTGATTCTGTGAGTGCTTCCGTGTATGCTTCTGTGGGTGCTTCCGTGGATGCTTCTGTGCGTAATTCTGTGGATGCTTCTGTGCGTGCTTCCGTGCGTAATTCTGTGGGTACTTCCGTGGATGCTTCCGTGCGTGATTCTATAGATGATTCTGTGGGGACTTCCGTGCATGCTTCTATGGATGATTCTGTGGATGCTTCTGTGCGTGATTCTGTGGATAATTCTGTGCGTGATTCCGTGGGTGATTCTGTGAGTGCTTCTGTAGATGCTCCCATGCGTAATTCTGTAGGTGATTCTGTGAATGCTTCTGTGGATGATTCTGTGAATGATTCTGTGAATGATTCTGTGGATGATCCTGTGAATGCTTCCGTGCATGATCCTGTGGATGACGAAGAAAGTACTCGCCAAATGGCAGATAAAATATTCTCCAAATATAAAAAAGAGTATAATATCAAAAACTATATTATGCAGCATTGGTATGGTGGACAATTTTGGGTGGGGTGGTGGCGTGGGCAAGCTTATAAATCGTTTTTTGTTGATGTTTGCGGTCTTAAATTGTCAGATGATATAATGGAAAGATACCAGGCATACAAAGATATATGTGAGTCTTCATGTTACTTTTGGGCAAATAAACACTTTGTTATGGTATGTGAAAGACCAATAAGGATATCAAGGAATGATGATGGGTTATTACATAATGATAATGGTATAAAAGCTATAGAGTGGTCAGATGGCACAGGGGTATATGTTTTAGATGGAGTTAATATAGCCGAGCCTAGCCTATATAAACGTATAATTTCTAAAGAAATGTCTTTATTAGAGATAATGAAAATAGAAATAGCTGATATTAGGACAGTGGCTTTGAAGTATAATCCACAAGCCATAATAAAAGAAAATGCTAAACTTATACATAAAGATGATAGGAATAATGAGCTTTATCTTGTAGAAAATGCAGAGATAAATACTATAACAAATCATCCTAAAATGTATTTTGTTAAGATGTTATGCCCGACAGGTAGAGTATTCATTGAGGGTATACACCCAGACTTTGCAGAAGCTAATCCAAATGCTACAGATTGCCAAGCGGAGCTATGTGGATTAGTTAGGAGCCAGTATAATAGAATGTTAATGGAAAGTTAATATATGAAAAAATTAGAACCAGTTAGTACAGAAGAAGTTTTATTAAGGTTACAATACATAATTGATAATCCAAAAGTTGTAGATATTGGGCATGAACTCAACCTTATATTACATATTATGTATGATAAAGATAAATTCCCAGGTTATATTTGCTCTAGAAAAACTTGTATAGATTAAAAATAAACTTAAATAAATATATGGAATATTCTTTACAAGAATATAAAGATGAAAAATTAAGACAAACGCTAACTGACGCATGGGAAACTATTAGGGATTACGGATAACGAGAAAATGAAAGTTTTATAGCTAAAATAAAAGGGATATTTTGGGTTATAAGTTTTATGTGCTTGTTTTTATCTCCATTAGTATGGGGTATTATAACTGTAATGAAGTTAATTAAATAAACACATGAAGTTATATATTATAAATCATAAGCATAATAAAAAGATGTATGACTATCATTAAATAACAGGGGGCATACCTTTTGCAGATGAAATACAAGAAACAATTAGTTTTATCCAACAACAAATAGACAGGGCAATAAATGAAGAACATAATAGGGGAGGGGATATAATAGAGAACATTTTATATGATGTAACAAGCATAACAACCCATAACAATAATATGAAAACAAGTAATTCTATATATGAATGCACTCACTGCTCGGCTTCAATAAAAAGTACTAAAACTAAAATAGACCAAGAAGAATTAAGTAATCTTATTAAAAGACATAATAAAGAAAATCATATATGAAAATAAAAAAAATAAATAACGTATTAAAAACTCGGTTTAATAGGGACGCTACTGTAGCCGAGATAAACCACTATATGTATACTAAAGTAGCAAAAAAACAAAGAGAGTTTACTAAAAAAGAAATGTTATTATACTCCCCAGTAGAAAAAGAAGTACAGCAAGCATATAAAAATACAATACTTACACCCATTAAATGGGGGGTGGACTATGCTGATAATATTACTATATTAGTGAACGGAGGTATGGCATACACTAGAATAGTCAAAGATAGGAGGGAACGTAGCGTAGCAAGCCAGTTTAAGCGTAATAGAGCTATGCTAGAACAGTTCTATAATCGCCATAAGTCTAATGAAGATACACGAATACCCGAACTAATTAAAAACTTACTAATAAAACATAATTATATCGTGGTATGAAAAAACTTACACAAAAACAACAAATTTTATAAGAGAAAATATTAAAAGTAAATTATGAGTTATAAAATATAAAAAGTTATCCACAGGTTACATACTAAATATATGGTATTATCAATATAATGATACCTAAAAAATATTATATACCATACATCCCCTTAATTGAGTATGATTACTCTTTGGAAATAAAAACAACAATAGAGGAGTGCCTAATTAAAATAGAGGGGTGCCAGCATAAATTTATAAGGACAATGAAAAAACAGCCTTGTATATGTACTAAGTGTTTAAATAGGTTGGGGGCTTTAAATGATTTTATATCTCAAGTAAAACCAAAAGTTAGAAAAGTTAGAAATAAAAATAAATATAAAGTGACAGATTATGAGGGGAATAAAAGATACAACGATGTATGCGAATAGTACAAGAATACCCACCCAATATAGACTTAATAAAAGCTAACTTTAACATTGTGGGGAAAGATATAGTATTTGCTTATGGGGATACTATATACAGCCCAGCTGGTTTAAGCCTCTCACAAGATTTGATTGTCCATGAAATGAAACACATAGAGCAACAAAAAGGTGAGCCAGATGATTGGTGGGATTTATATATAAGTAACTCTGACTTTAGATTAGAGCAGGAGGTAGAAGCGTACAAAGCACAGCTACAATCTTATAAAGGAGATAGATATAAATTAGCTTGGAAATTAGCAAAAGACCTTTCAAGCGAAACTTATGGGAATTTAGTTAGCATAGAGGAAGCCCTTAATTTAATATTAAAATGAAAATAATACCATATAGTAACAATAAAATATATGCAAACTAACCCAAATGGGGCTAATGGGACAACAAGTGATCCACGAGAACAAAAAATGTGGGATGGATACGTTACAAAATTATTAAATGGTGTAGAAAATGCTTATCAAAGTGCTATAGAAGCTGGGTATGAAGATGCTACAGCAAGACAAATAACCGTTCGTAGTTGGTTTCTAGAAAGAAAAGCAAGGCTAAAACGTAAAGATATGTTTTCTAAGTCAGAGAAAGTATTAGATAAAACTTTAGATATGGTAACACTTAATGACAAAGGTTTTGAAGACCCACAGTTACTTAAAATACAAGTAGATGTAGCAAAAACTATTGTATCTACTTTAGGAAAAGAAGAAGGGTATTCTACAAGAAGTGAGGTAACAGGCAAGGATGGCAAAGACTTATTTATAAAAGAAGAAGAAAAAGCATTGATAGATAATGCTTTTAATAATATATGAAAATTAAATAATATGATTAAAATTAAATTTTGTTTGTTAGACCCAAATGAAGTAGATAGTTTATTCAATATTTGGGTAAACTATAAACTTATTAAGTTTTATAAAGATAAAGATAATCTTTTCGCAGATGTACACGCTATATTGATGGGGTGTCATAATTATGTATATTTACAGCAAATAGCGATAATAAGATTTTATAGATTTAAATTATTTATTACTTATTTAAAAAAATAAAGGTGAGATACATACTATGGAAGATATCAAAAAAATACTATATGAGGGTACAGAGGCACAGAGAAGATACCTATTTAGTATAGAGCAAAAGACTACAGCAGAGGATATGGTAAAGAAGTTTAATATATTTACTAGATACTTCTATCCTAAATTCTTTAAGAGTAAAGACGCACCATTCCATAGAGAGATGTTACTTAATCTAGCTAAATTATACAGAGGAGATATAGATGAGTTCCTTAATATAGGGTTTAGAGGATGCAGTAAGACGACATACACAAAGCTATTTTTGGTATATATAATAGCGTGTGACACACAGCACACGAGGAAATATATAAAAGTACTATCTGAAGATATTAAAAATAGTAAACAAGTAATAACAGATATATACAATTTACTAATAACGCCAAGGGTATCAATACACTACCCAGAACTTTTTGAAAAGACAGAGTATAAAAGAGAGGAGACAATGGAGAGGTTCACCACATCTACAGGTATAAAGATTGTAAGTGGGTCAGTCGGTCAGGAGCAGAGAGGACAAATACAAGAGGATAGTAGACCAGACTTTTTATGGTTTGACGATATAGAGAGTAGAAATACACTAAGGTCAGCTATCACTACAAGGAATATATGGGATAACACACAGGAAGCCATAACAGGGCTAGCTAGAGGCGGAGCTACAGCAATTACAGCTAATTATATATCAGAAAGAGGTAATGTACATCGATTTGTTGAAAGGATCAAAAATAAGATGATTATACCTATAGAAGATAGAGCAGGCAATCCAACCTGGGGACGCTATACAAGGGCAGAAATTGACATTCTGCGAGCTAAAGCAGATGACTTCCAGGGAGAGTACCTATGCTCACCTAGTGCGTCTAAGGACGTATTTTTTAGCAGAGATAGCGTTGATAAACAAGAAGCGATATTACCTATAAAGATATCTAATGGCATGAAGATTTTTAAAGAGTATAAAACGTCCCATAGGGTCGCTGGAGGAGCCGACATAGCACTAGGAGTAGGGCTAGATAGCTCCACCAGTGTTTTTATCGACTTCGAGACAATACCAGCACAGGTGATAGCTACATATCATAATAATGAAATACAGCCAAAAGAGTTTGGAGACGAGCTAGCAAAACAAGGTAGAATATTTGGCGAGTGTATGATAGCCCCAGAAAGCAATAATGCAGGAATATCCACGATAGACAGATTAAAAGACATATACCCAATAAGTAGAATTTATGCGGCAGATAAGAACATGGCAAATATAAACTATGCAAGACCTACTAAGTTTGGGTGGGATACAAATAGCATGACAAAAAGTAAGATGCTCCAAGACCTTTCAGAGGCGGTAGATAATGGGTGGATATCTTTGAATGATGAGGACTTAATAAGAGAGGTAAGAGGATACACAAGAAACGATTTAATGGATAGAGAAGTAGACCCAAGGATAGTAACAAGACACTTTGACCTACTCATAGCTTTGTGTATAGCTTTTCAGATGAAAGACTATGCAAAGAAAGGGTCAGAGCCACAGTATATAGACCCAATAACAATGTTATTCCAAAATAATAAAGACTATAATAATTTTGTACAAGACCAGTTTGAATAAAATTGCATTAAAAATATTTAATTGTATAATAAAAATATGATAGACATATTTGCAAAGTTAGGTACAGCTATTAGTGAGTTTAATGATAAAAGTGTTAATGTTGTGGCATCTATAAATGATGAGGGTACTGCGCGGTATTTAGAAAAGAATAATAATGGGTATCAGTTTTCACAAAGAAGAATGTTGGCAGATATAGACCTAGCTATAAATTCTGTATATAAAGGAGGCAAAATGGACAGCCAAGGTCAAAGGAAATTATATATAAATATAGTTAGATTTTATTTAAATGTGGCTATTAAAAATACAGACATAGATACGAAGAACTTTGTGCTATCCCCAGCAGATTATGATAATTCTAATATATGGGCTACATGGTTTACTAATAGGCAGTTTAGAGCATGGGTAAAAGACACAGGGTATTCTAAGGTGGTCAATGAGTTTATCGTTGATTATAATAAATATGGTACATGTGTATCTAAAAAAGTAGGTGAAAAGATAGTAAGAGTCCCATTAAGAGTATTAAAAAATGACCAGGGTGCAAATACATTATTAGACGGAGTAAAGGGTGGAGCCCCTTTGATAGAAGAACACCTTTACTCATACATAGAAATGCAGGAGTATAAAGGCACATGGGATGATTGTGAGTATTTTGAGGGTAAAAGACCTATTTATGAAATGTACACTTATATTCCAATAGAAGATTTTATGGTATTAAGTGGGATGACAGTACCAAAGGTAAAAGAAAACTCTAAGGAGGATGAAAAACTAGATGAAATGGTGCTAACTATGAGTATACTAATGCCAAATGGTAAAGATAACAATGATAAAAAAAAGAAATATAATGATAAGGTATTATTTATTGAGCAGGTAGATGAGTTGCCATATAATGAGTGTCATTCAGAAAAACAAGATGGTCGGTGGCTAGGTATAGGAGAAATAGAAAAGCAACTTGAAAATCAAATAGCTAAAAATTTATCAGCTAATTTAAGATTAACAGGAATGAAAAATAGTGCTACTAGTATATTCCAGACGCAAGGAGATGTAGTGGCAAAAAATTTAGTTAAGAATGTAAAAAATGGTGATGTCCTACAGGTAGGGCTAAACGGAGTCATCACAAGAGTAGATATGTCTACTAGGGCATTAGCAGACTTTGCAGGGCATGACCAAGTATGGGAGGATAACTCACAAAAACAATCATTTGCATTTGAAAGTGCCACAGGAGAAAGTTTCAGTAGTGGGACACCATTTAGACTGGGCGCTATGCTTTCTAACTCTGTAATGGGCTATTTTGACCTTAAGAAGGAGACTATAGGGCTATTTTTACAAGAAACTTTCTATTCTAAAATGTTACCAATTTTCCAGAAAAGAGCTAAAAACGACATACAGGTTATATCCCAGTCAGAGCAAGGGTATGGTATGATTAGAGATTTATTTGTAGAGACACTAACTAACAAAAACTTTGCAGATATGATACTATCCCCTAACCTCTTTAGAGAGGGGTTCCCAGATAAAGAAATGGTAAGAAAATCAGTAGAGCAAGAGATTGTAAAAAATCCATATCTATTTGTAGAGATAACAAAAGATATTTATAAAAATGCAAAGTATAAAATAGACTTAGATATAACTGGAGAGAGTAAAGACATAGCAGACAGGGAGACTTTAACAACTCTATACACAACAATGATACAAGCAGGAGATAGTAGGGCTAATAAGGTATTAGATGTGATACTAGGGTCTATGGGTAAAAACTTGCAAGCCATAGCAGGGAAATCAATACCACAAGCACCAATACCACAGCCAAGTCAACCAACATCTAATCCTAACTTACAGGGGTTAGTCCCGACAAAATAATATGCAAATGACACAGCAACAAGAGCAAGCAATAAAAAGGATAGCCACCTCGGGTGACGCTGGTATAATAATTGATTTATATAAAAATATAATTAGCTATTATGCAGATGTTAGACAAATGACAAATGTGTCCCCCGAGGAGGTGAGGGGGAGACAAATAGCTTGTGATATACTTCAAAATGAAATAATAAACAAGCTAAGTGTATATAACACACCTCAACAAATTATAAACGATAATTACGATTAACATGCAAAATAGTTTAATAGCAAAGAATGTGGTATCTGGGGCTAGTACTACCACTGTAGCAAAAATAGGGGCAGGGTTTTTAGGTTCTATCATTATAAACACTCCTGTGGCGTCAGGTACGTATACTATATACGATAATTCATCAGCCGCAGGATTAAAAATAGCTACTGCGTTATTACCGGCAACAGTAGGTGTACCAACAACAATAATTTATAATTGTAATTTTAGCGTAGGACTGACTATAGTATCTACCATAACTGGATTAGATTATACAGTAACTTATGTTTAATAAAA
>JAYTYR010000002.1:0-4374 GCA_043742265.1 bacterium
TGGTATAGTGAATGACGCATCCATTAAAAATAGTAATAGTTACGAAAATAACATAAACAATACCAGCCAATTCTCGCTCCCTACTGGGGAGCTACGAAGGACGAAAGGGATAAAGCGGGCGAATCTATTGCTTGTTGGCTTCTTTATATCCATCGTCGGTATACAAGTCGTGCGTGCTGGAGTGATAGGTCAGATATATACACAGATAAAAAGTACTATCGGTACGCAGAATGTAGAGGCTACACAGACATACAAAGGTAATTCGCAGACTATTATCGCATTGAAGCCAGTAGATATAGATAGTATTAAAAGCATAGATATCAACTCTAATAAAAACAAGAGCAGCTTGCTCATATCTGTAGCTATCAGACCCAGTACCGATAATGGTGTCGGTGGAGAGGATGATGAAGACGGACAGAATGATACAGTTATATATGAAGTGAAATATGGTGACACTCTTGTATCTGTATCAGAGATGTTTGATGTATCAAAGAACACTATCAGATGGGCTAATAATTTAAAGAATGATAATTTAAAAATAGGACAAATATTAATAGTGCCACCGATGACTGGCATCATACACGAAGTCAAAAAGGGTGATAGTATAGAGACCATAGCTAAAAAGTATAAAGCAGATAAGGCCGAAATATATAGATATAATGGCATAAATGAAAAGACAGATCTGTCTATTGGTAGCTCTATCATGATACCAGATGGTGAGATAGTATTAGCTGTTACTACTGATAATGATAAAAAGCCAGCGACAAATAAAAGTCAAAACAAAAACAAAACTAAAAACAGCTCACCAAAGAAAGATGGGTCTAGCAGACTGATAGAGAGCTATAGCACCGATCTGTCTGGATACTTCTCGCGACCTATAGTCGGTGGTAAGAAAACACAAGGTCTACATGGCCACAACGGTATAGACCTAGGAGCGACATTAGGCACTCCCGTATTAGCTGCTGCTGCTGGTATAGTGTCAGTAGCCAGAGACTCAGGATACAACGGTGGTTATGGTGAGATGATAATGGTGAAGCATGATAATGGCACCATGACAGTGTATGCTCACTTATCTGCTGTATATGTATATGAAGGACAAATAGTGGGTCAAGGTGACACCATCGGAGCCCTCGGCAATACTGGCAAGTCTACCGGCCCTCATTTACATTTCGAAGTACGCGGGGCGGTGAATCCATTTTAATATACGTTTTTAACGTACCTTTGGTCTATATTGAAAAGCTTCTATAATGTGATTGTGAGACACATTGATAGCTCCGTCGATGTCAGCGATAGTACGAGCGACACGCAGTACGCGATGATAAGCACGAGGCGAAAGGGCGAATTGGCGAGACATAGTGTTAAGTGTCTCTGTCACATCAGGAGCGAGTGCCACATGCTTTTCTATCAAGCTACCGTTCAGATCGCGATTTAGTATTATGTGTGATTTTATATTATTATCTCCATTTCTTTTTGTTGACACTTCTCTACCCTTTTTGATAATAGAGCGAGCCGTATCGCTGTCGAGGCCGTTGGGTAGCTTTGATAAGTCATCGTATTTGATATTGCTTACTTGTATCCACATGTCTATACGATCCATGATGGGGCCACTGATTTTCTTTTCGTATCTTTCTATGTCTAGTGGCCTGCATACACATTGTTTGTCTTTGTTGCCAGCATTACCACATGGACAAGGATTCATCGCTGCGACCAGGATAAATCTGGCTGGATATGTTACAGATCCTCTGGCTCTCGTGATAGTCACCTTGCCGTCCTCTAGAGGCTCACGTAATGCCTCCAAAGTCTCAGAGCTAAACTCTGGGAACTCGTCCATAAACATCACTCCATGATGAGCGAGCGTGATCTCGCCAGGCTTGGGCGTGGATCCACCACCGACCAATGATACATTTGATGCTGTATGATGTGGTGCCCGATAAGGAGGATAAGTTATAAGCTTCCTATTACCGACTATACTATGTATACCAGAGACTTCAAAGATTTGCTCACGAGATAGTGGTGGCAGTATGGATGCGAAGCTTTTTGCTAGCATTGTTTTACCTGTACCGGGTGGTCCATACATACAGATATTGTGACCTCCGACAGCAGCGATGAGTAGAGCACGTTTTGCACTCTCTTGGCCTTTTATTTCACGCATATCGATGTGAGTAGCTGGTAGCTCATAATTTATCTGTGTAGTGTCGGCTTTGATTATATGTTTAGTACCTTCAAAATGGTCTATTAGCTCACGTAAAGTCTTTACTCCATATACTTCTAATCCTTCTACCAGAGCGGCCTCCTCTCTATTTTCAAAAGGCAAATAAAGCTTTTTAAATCCGGACTTTTTCGTGGCTTCTGCTATTGGTAATACACCGCGTATACTTTCCAGATCGCCCTTTAGTGATAGCTCACCGATTAGCAAAGAGTCATCTAGATCTACTTTGATATCTCCACTAGCGATGAGATATGATATAGCGATAGGCAAGTCAAAGACTGGCCCCTCTTTACGTATCTCGGCTGGGGCTAGTGAGACTGTGATCTTATTATTTCTACTTTTAGGACTAGTGTAGCCGGTATTTTTTATCGCGGCACTCACTCTATCTCTACTCTCCTCTACACCTTTGTCTGGCAGGCCCACAAGAGAAAAGCTATATAGACCGCTAGTGATGTCGGTTTCGACTTTGATGATAGAAGCTTTGAGTCCATTGATCTGGGCACTATGTGTTTTGGCAAAGCTCATGTTATTATATTATACATCATTTAATGATGTCGTGATAGCCCTGCTGCCAATCATTTATATTGTTCGCAAATATGAGATACTCTCTGTTTACTAGTCCATAGATCAAAGCGCTGTCAGTGTAGCTTTCTTCTATGATCTTTATCATTGTCGTAGTAGGGATACTATTAATAATTTTAGTAGTTGTAGCTTTTTTTACTGTAATAGTCCTACCTTTAACTTTTATGTGTTCTGTAATCGTAGCATTTTTAATAGATATACTTTCTATATAAGTAGTAGTAGCAATTTCTTTCTCATTTTTTAGCCTCGTGGTCGAGCTAGCTAGGCGCAGATCTAGATTGTTAAAGTTTTGATCTCTAAAATTTTCATAGTCTATTGATTTCGATTCAGAATTTTCTTTGTTTATATTTACAAAAGATTTAGAAAGGTCTATGGCGATCTGCTTTTCGCTATTTAGTAAAGTAGCCAGTAGTCCTTCATAATTATTTATTTTATATAATATATATTTACTGTCATTGTCCTTTTTATAAAAGCTAATATAAGGTGAGAGGGAAGTATAGCTGCTGGGCATTAGAGAAAGAAGGCTATTGTTTTGATTGGCTTTAGTGCTAGTAGCCGACAGTACATTAGCATTATTTTGAGAGAGGCTGTCACTCGCGATGCGAGATTGATAAAAATACCACACTGCGACAGAGACGATACCTAACACTATGAATATTGCTAGTACAGAGAAAAAGGCTTTATAATTAGGTGGGTTTGTAGGCTCTATATGATTGGTATTGGCAAGAGCGATATCTAATAGACCGGCATCTTTCTTTTTTAGCTCTTCTTTGATATCGGTATTAAAAGTGTGTATAATAGGTGTTTCATTTTCCATATAATTCTAATTTAAGGATAATTAACATTATTAATTTAGAGCATCTTCACCTATTAGACTTTCATTGTTATAAGCAGAAGCACGAGAAGGCGAAGGATTTGCAGATAATGTGTTAGATGATAGAGTCCTCTTGGCAGAGATAGGTCTCTTGCTGGCTATCTTTTTCTTGGCTCTATGAGAGATGATATAGTCATCAGGACTTTCACACATGTCTATGAAGTCTTCGGCAGATTCACGTAGCTTGCTTGATGATGATTTACCAAATGATATGACCTCTACTTGTACACCGAGACCTTTTAGATATTCTACTAGGGGTATAAAGTCTCCATCGCCGGTAGCTAGCACCATCGCGTCTACTCGACTAGCGAGGCGTACAGCATCGATAGCAAGACCTACATCCCAGTCTGCCTTCTTGGCCCCACCAAAGAAGATTTGTAAGTCTTTGGTCTTGGTCTCTATCCCCATTTTGGTCAAAGCTTCGAAAAACTGTGCCTCATCATTACTTTCAGTCGTGATGACATATGCTACCGCTCGCACTAATTGACGGCCTGCGACTGCCTCTTCTAGTACTCGAGCAAAGTTTACTCTAGACTGATACAGATTACGGGCACTATGATAAAGGTTTTGTGTGTCGATTAGCACAGCGACACGTTGTGTATTGTGTTTGATTATTGACATTGAAATATTGTTAAAGATTTATTAAAATAAAAGGCGTAGCCTCGTATATAAAGTATAACACAAAACATGGGCGACCGCGAAGCGGTCG
>JAYTYR010000003.1:0-11171 GCA_043742265.1 bacterium
CTGTCAGATCTTGGTCCCACAGGCGGAAGCTGCATGGCGACAGAACGCGCGCGATAAGCTCGCTCGCTTCAACACCCTCGCTGCCTTCAGCGTAACAGCGAAGCCAAAGAGCTGAACTGTGTCTACGACAGAGCACCGCACGAGCAATCGGGCGGTGTTTTTAAATATTAAATAAAGTATGCTAAAATAGAAAGATGAAAATTATTTCTTGGAATGTGAATGGTATCAGGGCAGCTTTTAATAAAGATACGCTACGACAAGCCTTTGAAAATCTGGGTGGTGATATCATCGCTTTACAAGAGATCAAATGCACTATCGATCAACTCAGTGAAGATCAGCTGCATTACAAAGGCTATACTATAGTACTAGAAAGTGCCAGGAATAGAAAGGGCTACTCAGGTGTGGCTGTGTATGTGAGACCGGGGATAAATTATAAAGTGCTACATGCAACTTTAAATCAGAAAGACTTTTATGATGAAGAGGGTCGCACTATAGTGCTAGAGTTTGATAATTTCTTTTTAATAAATTGCTATTGGCCCAACGGCGGCAAGAGTACAGAGCATTATGATTATAAGCTGGATTATTATGATCATTTCCTCATCCTAGCAAAGAAGCTAGAAAAGAAGAAGCCTGTAATTTTCTTAGGCGACGTGAATGCAACTAATACAGATATAGATCTAGCTAGACCCAAAGAAAATCGCGACAAGCTTGGCTGCACTAAACCAGAAAGGGATAGGCTGGCTAATTTTTATAATAATTTCATCGACACTTATAGATATATACACGGGGATAGAGTACAATACACTTGGTGGGATATGAAGACTAGAAGTAGAGAGAAAAATGTAGGCTGGCGTATCGATTATATATATACCTCTAAATCTTTAAAAGATAAAATCAAAAATGCTACTATCGATGACGGCATCATGGGTTCTGATCACTGCCCCATCACTCTAGAAGTGGAGTTATAGATCTAATCTACCTTATTTTAAGATAGAGTTATAAGCCTGATTTACACTTATTAAAAATATTATTTAAACAGACTCTTCACTATACCCCATAAGCTTTTCTCATCGGGCTTTTCTACTTTTGTTTCTACTACTGATGAAGTAGAAAGGGTACTGCTAGCGATAGTAGTAGATGCTATATCTTGCTTTAGTATAATGAGAGTTTGCTTCACATCCACCTTTATATATTTTTTGAGATTATTATCAGCCACCAATAGATCTTTATATGTAGGCTTGGTAGCTAATATCTGACTCTTCATAGAAGAGGCCTTGGTCTGGCATTTGCTAGTGTCTATAGCACGTAGCTCTCTCACGTATCGGTCACTAGTGGTAGCCACAAGGTCAAATTTATCATTTATAGCAGACATGCGAGCTTCTAATATATCAGTACTGGTAGCATCTCCACTGGCGGCAGTGTCACTCGCTATTGCTATCAGCTTTTGTATTAGTGTGTCTATACTGTTACTTTCTTTGTCCAGTACATATATCACTTTATCTATTCTCGTCGTCACTCTTTTTTCTAAAGTAGTACAATCCTTCAGTCCAACTATCTCAGAATAGTTGGCATCTACTTCCAAATTTAAAGCTTTGTCTTCTGTATTGGTGGCAGTCACTTTGATAGATGTACTGATAGTAGGTGCTGCATTTGCAATATTAAATACAGACAAAATCATAGACAAGGCTACAATATTCTTTATTATTAAATTTTTAAAATTAAAATTATCCATATTAAAATTTCTTGTTAAGATCATTATTATCATTAAAATTGGCCACACTGACGAGAGCATCATCTATACTTTTATCTTTGCTATTGTGGTTTATAGAAGGTGTACTCATCGCCATCTCTCTATTTTCTATGGGTAAATTATTTGTACTTTGAAAAAAGAACAAGAACGCCGCGGCCATACCGACAAATGATAGGCCGCCCGCCAAAGTCCAAGTATACAAAGGAGACTTCTTAAGCCTCGCACCGATGCCAGTTTCTACATCGAATATATTATTTTTTATATACATCGGACTTCGGGCTTGTTCAGCCTGCTCCATTTCCATTTTTGACAATACAAAAGACAAACTAGCTGGGCTAGGTGTATATTTAGTATTGAAATTTTGAAATGGATTGTTCATATATTTTTATTTCTTATATATTGTTTATTTCTTATATTCTTTGTTTGTATTAGCTGTTCTTATTTATTCTTTGCTTGAAATGTATTATGTGCGTTGTCGTTGTATTCTGCATTATGTAGATTACGTAGCTTTTTTAAAGCTCTATGCTCTATTTGGCGTAAAGCATCGACAGAGCGATCCATAATTATAGATATCTCTTTGTTTCCAAGCTCTGACATATATTTGAGCTCTATGAATTCGCGCTCACTGTCAGTCAATTTGTCAAAATATGAATAGATCTGATCTATGGTGAGCTTGATATCTGACAGATAATCAGCTGGCAAATCATCAGAGGGGAAGAATTCGTCAGCATGCTCAGGCATCTGCACCGAGGACTTCTTTAGACTTTGATTGATCATTAGTCTTTTGGCTATAGTAAAGAGATAGGATAAAGGGCTGGTCGAGTTGGAATTACTTGGTAGCTCATAGCGTTCCAAAGACTGATACCACTTGACGAAAACGTCCTGGGACAAGTCGAGGGCTAAATTTTCATCTCTGGATCTAGATATTATATATCTATACACTGGAGTATAATACATATTGAAAAGACTAGCAAAGGCGTCTTTGTTGCCTTTTTTGGCATTCTCAACTAAATGTATTATCTCCATGCCTATCATTATAACAAGTTAAAAGTTAATTGTGTGACAGTTGTACACTATTTTGTTTATTTGTTGGCTTCTATACCTGGCAGTGAGCTATTTTCCATATAATAAAGCATCGCTCCACCACCAGTAGAGACATAGTCAAACCGTTTTGCCAACTTTAATCTATCTATCAAAGTGACAGTGTCACCACCCCCCGCAATAGTAATTTTATCTTTATTTTTTTCACTGGCTAAATATTTTATAATGGCTACACTACCCTTATCAAAACCCTTTTCATAAAGTCCCAAAGGGCCGTTCATAATTATTACCTTATGACTGTCTATCAACTTTTTGATCATCGAGAAAGTCTCGGGACCTAGATCCATTATGGCTTGATTTTTAAGGGTGTGAGCAGTATTGCCTACTTTACCACTGTCTGTCACATAGTCATAAGGTATATAAAGTCTATTAGTTTTGAAACTCTTCTTCTTGCTTAAAGTTTTATTGTTTATTTCTTTATCATACAGACTTTTCCCTATAGATATACCTTGTGATAGCATTATATTATGCGCCATAGCACCTCCAACAAATACAGTAGCTCCATTATCTATATATCTATCTATAAGTGGTAGCTTGGTACTGATCTTGGCTCCACCTAATATTATTAAAGTTTTGTTATTAATTTTCTGTGTATACTTTAGTCCTGCTATCTCGCTCATGATCAGTGGCCCGACACAATGTGGTAAATAGCGAGCCACACTCACTACTGACGCATGTTTCCTATGTGCTACAGCAAAGGCATCATAAACATAGACCTGAGCAAGAGAGGCTAAAGCCCTGGCAAAGCTAGCGCTATTCTCCTTTTCACCTTTGAAATTCCTAATATTCTCAAGCATTATTAAATTATTAGTCCTTGCTTTATTAAATAAAATATTCTTTTCGTCTTCTTTGTTTGATAGGTTATCAAACATATTTTCTACTTCTTTTTTAACTATTTTTATGTCATTACCTTCTATAAGCTTTAGATTTTGCTTAAATCTATCTTTGCAATACTTTGCTAAAAGTCTATGTACAAGCGCTATACTTTCTCCTTCATCTCCTAGATGTGATATGATAATTACTTGATTTTTGTTTTTTAAAAGTAGCTCTATTGTCGGTAACGCTGTGACTATACGATAATCATCTTCTATTTTATCCTTATTTATAGGCACATTTAAGTCTAGTCTTAGTAATACTCTTTTGTTTTTTATATTATTATATTTCATATATCCATAATTTATTTATACTAAGAGGTTATAGCTTTGATTAAAGCTCCCAACAATTGTTAATAATAGTAGAAAAGCTTTCTGCGTCCAAAGAAGCTCTACCTATAAGTAGTCCATCCATACCACCTTCTGATAAAAAGGTATGTGCGTTGATTTCACTGACTGCTCCACCATATATTATTTGTGTCTGTTTAGCATTATGTAAGCCTACTATTTGAGCCAGTTCGCGGCGTATAATGATGGCGGCTTCTAACGATTCTGCTGGTGTAGCTGGGGCTGGCGCCCCTACAGCCCATATAGGCTCGTAAGCGATAATAAGCTTGCTTAGTTTATCAGTATCCAGCTTTGATATGGCAGCACGTACTTGTCTAGATATCTCTTCTACATATTCACCTTTGTCATCGCGGACTTTCTCTCCTACACACAGTACTACCTTTAGATCAGAGGCGAGTGCGTGCGCTACTTTCTCAGCAATTTGTTCTTCTTTCTCACCTTTTGCTCTCACTTCAGAGTGTCCGAGTACTACGAACTGCGCACCTGCATCTACGATTTGGGACAGGCGCGAGTCACCAGTGTGAGCTCCACCTTCTATGTGATCATAATTCTGAGCTCCTATCACAGCGATAATATCATATTCGCGCAGCTGGTATATCATACTGTCTGGGACAGCTATATAATATTTGTATTTTGGTTTATTAAGTAAATGCTCTGTATTCTCTATGAGGCGTAAGGCCGATCGTATATTATCTGGATTACATTTCCAATTAGCGATAATGGTTGGTATTGTCATATTTTATATTATAGCATAGTATGTTACTATATTGTATATGCATAAAGTTAAAAATCTATCAAATACCACTATCGCTTTTATTAAAAATAAATTATTTATAATTATTGCTATTACTCTTTTTATTATCTCTATACTTTTTTATAAAGTACATAATAAAACTGTTTTGAATGCATATACAGTAAAACGAGGAGATATAAGAGAGTTTATAGAAGTAGCAGGCAAAGTCAAGTCCAGTAGTCAAGCAGATCTTAACTTTGAAAAGTCAGGAGTCATATCTTCTGTAAAAGTAAAAGTCGGTCAAAAAGTAATGAGTGGTCAGACTTTAGCAACGTTATCATCATTAGATTTACAAGCACAAGTAGCACAGGCGGAAGCCACAGTTGAAAGCGCAAAAGCGACTCTAGCATCAATAACTGAAGGCTCGAGGCCAGAAGAAATAGCCGTGAGAGAGCAAGCCCTGTACAATGCACAATCAGATTTAGATATACAGAATTCACAAGTAATAGACACTTATAATAGTATGCTTTTGACATACAATGACATTCTATATTTTAAACTTTCTAATTTCTTTATACAAAATGGTAACAATTATAAATATAATTTAAATAATTGTGATCAGACATCAATAAGCGAAATAGAAAATAAATATAAATATAATTTGGATAAGTATAAAGACATTTCTAATTATTCTACAACTGAAAATAATGCAGTGACATTATTAACTCATGCAAAAAATGTAGGTGATAGCATAAGAAGCCTGATAAATATGATTAGTAACGCTGTATCAGCTTCATGTGTAGTAAATGATACATCGATGTCAGACAAAAGGGCTATCGTGTCCTTGGTCAAGACTAGCATTGTAAATGCTGCCACTGAGCTTAATGCTAAAAGATTAGCTATCAATACTGCTCAAAGCTCAGTGTCAAGAGCACAAAAGGACTTGATTTTATCTCAGGCTAGCGGTGATAAAAACAAAATTGCCACACAGAAAGCCATGCTGTCCCAAGCTGAAGCAGGACTAAGTAGTGCCAAAGCACAGCTGTACAAGAATATAATCAAAGCACCATTTGATGGGGTTATTACTGTAGTAGACGTGACCGCTGGTGAGCTGGCAGTGTTGTCCAAGCCTGCGATATCGATAATAGCAGAAGCAAGCTTTGAGATAGAAGTCAAGCTGTCTGAGATAGATACTGCAAAGATAGCAGTAGATCAGGCAGCTGATATCACTATGGACGCTTTTGGTGGTGATATACATTGGCAAGGGAGTGTGCTGCGTGTAGACCCCAGCGCAACTGATAATAACGGGGTTGCGAATTATAAAGCAATAATAAGCTTTATGAAAGCTAACGATACAGGAAAGATCAAACCTGGAATGACAGCTAATGCCAAACTAAATATAAGTAATAAAACTAATGTATTACTAATACCAAGTAAATATATCAAAACTACTAGAGGAATGACTTCTGTGATGTTAAAAGATACAAATAATGGTAAATTTAACAAACAAGATGTGAGTATAGGTATGCGTGGGGATGATGGTCAGATAGAAGTATTATCAGGACTAAAAGAAGGTGACACGTTGCAAGAGTTAGCAAAATAAAGTTATTTATAAATAAAAATGAAGTTAGATAGCACTTGTTAGGCTTACTAATTTTAAATTTTGCAAAACTTAAATAATATGCTATAGTAATACTAATTCAGTAATGAGTCGGTCCATAGGACCGACTCATTTGCTTGAAAAAGAGAGGGATTATTAAAAAATGTATTAAAAGGTGTATTAAAAATTAAATTTAAATAATGTATGATAGACATAAAAATGTTAAAAACTGGGCTAGAGCAGCTCACAGAGGAAAGAAAACTACCTTTTGATAAAGTAAAAGTGGCGGTAGAGCGAGCACTCGCAGCCGCTTATCAAAAGGAGTATGGCAAGAAGGGTCAAGTGATAACTTGTAACATCAATTTTGATAATGGAGAGATGGACTTTGAACAGATCAAAACTGTAGTTGATCTCACTACTGTGCGTGTAGTAGATGAGATAGAGCTGGAGACTGGAGCTAGCGAGCAGGTCAAGAGGGACCATAGTCTTATACAAAAAGCTAACAAGAAAAACGGACGAAATGACAGCAGAAATGCTGACAAAGATGAAGAGGAGGGTCTACTCCCTAGATACAATGAAGAAAAACATATCACAATAGAGACAGCAAAGCTATTCAAGTCTGGAGCTACTCTCGGTGACGAGATTTCTTTCCCACTAGAGACCCGCGATGACTTTGGTCGTATCGCGGCACAATCAGCAAAGCAAGTGATAGTGCAGGCTCTACGTGAAGCAGAACATGAAAGTGTAGTGGAGGAATTCAGTGACAGAGCTAATCAAATAGTCAACGGTGTAGTTCAGCGTGTAGAGCGTGGTATCGCCTTTGTGGATCTAGGTCGTGCTACTGCTATCATGCCTCCAGAAGAGCAAATATCTGGAGAGAACTACATACCTGGAGCTCGTATACGTGCTTACCTTTATAACATGGAGAATGATACTCGTGGGCTATCACTACGTCTGTCGCGCACTCACCCTAAGTTCCTTGTTGAGCTTTTCAAAATCGAATCGAGTGAAATAGCCGAAGGTGTAGTCGAGATAGTGGCAGTCGCTCGTGAGCCAGGTAGTAGATCAAAAATCGCAGTGAGAAGTAACGACCCTCGTGTAGATCCAATAGGTGCATGTGTGGGGCAGCGTGGCACGAGAGTGAATGCTATCACCACAGAGCTACATGGAGAGAAAATAGATATTATAGAGTGGTCAGATGATATAGAAGAAAATATACAGAAGTCACTCTCACCCGCTCATCCTATATCCATTATCATAAATGAAGAAGAGAAGAAAGCTAGCGTGCTAGTCGATATAGACGAGCAATCACTAGCCATAGGACGCGGTGGACAAAATGTAAGACTGGCAGCCAAGCTTACAGGATGGAAAATAGACATACATAATGACAGTGAAGAAAGCGTAGATACTGTAAACAAAATTAAAATAGATAATAAAAGTGAGGCGGCTTTATAAAAAATAAATAGACAAAATAATGAATATAATAGACAAAATCAAGCCGATAAATGTAGATAGTGAGACCATCAATGTGATAGTCGAAATACAAAAAGGTAGCAAGAATAAATACGAATTTGACAAAGAAACAGGCATGATCAAATTAGATCGAGTTATGCATACAGCACAAGACTATCCATTTGATTATGGATTTATACCTAATACTCTATGGCATGATGGAGATCCTTTGGACGTAGTATTACTCACTACATACCCGCTAATGCCTGGTGTATTAGTAGAAGCAAGACCGATAGCATTTGTAAACATGATAGACAGTGGTGAAGGTGACGCAAAAATAGTTTGTGTGCCATCTAGTGATCCAAGATATGAAAATGTAAAAGACATCAATGATATCAACGCTCACACACTCAAAGAAATAGAACATTTCTTTACTACTTATAAAACTTTACAAAACAAAATTGTAACCATAACTGGTGTGGATGGTAGAGATAAGGCGTGGGAAGTAATACATGAGAGTATAGAGCTTTTTAAGAAGACAAAATAGTTTTATAATATAAGACTAATTAGGATTATTAGCTAAGGTTATTAGATAGAATTATTAAGGTTATTAGCTAGGATTATAAATAAAAGAATAATAAACATGAAAACAGAAATAAAACAAAGAGAGGATGGTGAAATGGAGCTCAATATCACGATACCGAATATAGACTTTATGAAATATTGGGATAAAGGTTTCCGTGCAGTACAAGAAAAAGTTGAGATAGACGGATTTCGTAAAGGTAATGCACCAGAAGAGGCTATCATTACGAAATATGGTGAGATGGCAGTGCTCGAAGAGATGACAAATATCGCCATTAGTGACACCTATGTGAAATCAGTAGTAGAGAATAAATTAAATGTCATTGGCCAGCCACATATACATGTAGTAAAGCTCTCAAAGGCTGATGACTTTGTCTATATGGCTCATGTGCCAGTATACCCAGTGATATTACTACCTGATTATAAGAAAATAGCCAAGGATACTATCAAAGACCTGAAAGCCAAAAAAGAAGAGGCTAGTAAAATAGAAAATGGTGGTAATGGAAAAAGTGTTAACGATAATACACCTACCAAAGAAGAGGTCGATACTGTCATCAATGAATTAGCCAAAGGTAAGGGCGAGAATACAGTGATAGATGATGCTTTCGCACAAAGCTTTGGTGGAGATAAATTCCCTACCATCGAGAGCTTACGATCTAAAGTGACAGAAAATTTAGTATTAGAAAAATCTCATACCGAGAAAGAGAAAAATAGGGCGGCAATATTAGAAGCTTTGTTATCAACAATAACAGTGAAGCTTCCTAGCATATTAGTAAAAAATGAAATAGAAAACATGCTAGCACAAGTACGTTATGATGTAGACAGGATGGGTGGTAAATGGGAGGAGTATCTCACTCACACAGGGAAGACTGAGGATGACATGCGTACCGATTACACTGATATAGCCAAAAAACGTGCGATTTCACAGATATTACTATCCGAAATAGCCAAGGTCGAGAAGGTACAACCTTTGTCTGACGAAGTAGATGTAGAGGTGATACGCATAATGGCAAGCACTCCAGATGCAAAAGAGGAAAATGTCAAAGACTATGTGTCTCACATGCTTATGAATGAAAAAGTGCTACAAATGTTGGAGTCACAATAATTATAATACACAATGAGCGCGCCTACGGCGCGCTCATTGTGTATTAGACACTCTTATACAAAAACAAAAAAATTATAAAAGACATAATATTTTTATAAAAGACATAAAAAGTATATATAAAATATTTCTATCAGACAGTTATCCACATAAAGGACATCGTATATGCTTTGAGTCTAACGGACATGGTGCTACTATATATAACAGAGGACGCGAGCATATATGTAAGCGACATACGCAAATACAAATGATATGTCTCAAAACCTGAAGCGCACACCGTGACGATACCTCCAGCAAGTGCTCTGAATGCCAATCGGGATGTCGACTGGTACTTATCACCATTTAAGGGGAAGTCACAAAGATCGAAACAAAGATCACACAAAAGAATAGCAGACGATGTACGGGAGAACATCGCACAAGTCCCTAGAGGACAGGTCACTGACCCTTGATCGCGAGATCAAAGTTTACGGCACATGCAATTAAGGGGGCATGGTGTCACAAACCGCCTTTCGGCGATTATACCCTGAGAAGAGTTCCGAATAGTTATGCATGCGTCGAGCTCAAGTTCCGCATTAGCATCTAGCTACGAGACCCTGCCCTCAGCCTAATCGACGGGGCGGTTTTTTTATGTTATATTATTACTATTATGTCATATTTAGTACCCACAGTGATTGAGAAGTCACCCGGAGGCGAGAGAGCCTACGATATTTATTCACGTTTATTAAAAGAGCGTATCATTTTCCTTGCTGACGAAGTCAATCAAACTACTGCATCACTCATTATAGCCCAAATGCTATTCCTCGAGGCTGAAGATCCAAAAAAGGATATTATGCTATACATCAATAGCCCTGGAGGATCAGTATATGACGGCCTTGGTATCTATGATACTATGGCACATTTAAAATGTGATGTCGCGACTATCGGTGTCGGTATGCAAGCTTCTATGGGCGCATTCTTACTTGCTAGCGGCACCAAAGGTAAGCGCTCTTTACTCCCACATTCTACAGTAATGATACATCAGCCTTCTGCTGGTACTCGTGGTAAAGTGACCGATATGGAAATAGATCTTCGTGAAGGTATAAGGCTAAAAAAGCTTTTAAATACAATACTTTCTGAAAAAACAGGTCAAAGTATAGAGACCATAGAAAAGGATAGCGACAGGGATAATTGGATGACCGCAATAGAAGCAAAGACTTATGGTCTGGTGGACCATATTATCGAGTCTAGGAAGTAGTAATACACAGTTTTGTTTTGTCAAGACTTGCATTTATAAGGGTTTTATCTATAATGTATATAAGCGCAAGGCGCATTAAATAAAATAAAAATATGAACAAAGCAGCTCTAGTAGAATTGTTGGCTGATAAAATGGGATCAACAAAGGTCCAAGCCGAATTAGCAATCGATACGATTTTTGACACCATCGCTCTTACCCTTAAGAAGAAAGATGAGGTCTCTATCGCTGGATTTGGTAAATTTGTAGCCAAGCCTCGTGCCGCTCGTGAAGCAAGGAACCCAAAGACAGGTGCAATGGTACAAGTACCAGCCACCACTGTCCCTAAGTTTTCAGCTGCCAAAGCATTGAAGGACGCAGTAAAGTAAATACAAAAAGTGCGCGAGCCTACGGCTCGCGC
>JAYTYR010000004.1:0-20939 GCA_043742265.1 bacterium
GATGCTCTGGATCGCGGCGGCCGGCGGCCTTTTCAAGGACGCCAAGCCCATGTTTTGTGTTATAAACCTAAAGTCTCTTTGACTTTCTTAAGCGTCTTTGGATGATTATGCTCTAGATATTTGATATGTTTTCTCCTGTCCGCGACCATTTGTATCAGTCCGCGACGTGAGTGATTATCTTTTTTATTTGTTTTCAGATGACCCGTAAGCTCTTCTATTCTTTTAGAAAGTATAGAGATCTGTACTTCAGCTGACCCAGTATCTGTGTCATGTTTGGCTACTAATTTGATGGCGTTAGCCTTTTTTCTTGTGGAAAGCATATGTTAATTTGTGTTTGCATTGCTTTGTTGGCGTTGCTTATTTTTGTGTAGTCTTCGTAAGATAGTAGAATACTAAACGGTTTTTAACTTTGCGAAGTTGTATACATAATAACATGTTTTTTATAAAAAGTAAACAAAAATAAGCTTGGTAAACAAGCTTATTTTTGTTATTGCTATTTACAGCTTATTATTTGTGATCTGATTCTAGTTTTGACAAGTACCTAGCAGCGGTGTCCCTACCTCCGAGGCCAAAGGATAATCCTAAAGCGAGAGAGATAGCTGCGACTATACCCATGAAAAGCATTTGCATGAATTCAGGGGCTACATTTAGTTGGGCCAAAGATGCGAGGAGGCCGAAAGCTATGATTGAGTATTTACATAGTCTCCCTGCCATCGAGGCATGTAGTCCTGCAGCACGTACCGAGCCATCCACAAAACGGTTGACAAACTCTGCCGCTGCCAAAGTAGCCACAATTATAAGGCCAGCAACGAACACATTTGGTAGATAATTAAGTATCTTGTAAAGGAAAGCTGTGAATGCACGCAGTCCCAGCATGTCAGTGGCCATCATAGAAAAGGCTATGACTAATGACCATTTGACTAGCTGCCCGATGGATCTAGATACAGACACACCGTATCCAGTTCTTTTTGAGAGAGAGTCTAGACCTGCTTGATCCAAAGTTTTATCAAGTTTGAGTATACGTAAGAAGTGAGCAACAGCTCTACCTAGTATATCCCCGACTACGAACCCTAGCACCACCAATAATAAAGCTATCACAATTTGAGGGGTGTAATCGATAATGTTGGTTAAAACATTAGCAAGTGACGTCCCTACTGTATCCATAATTGTTTGTGGCATAATAATTATATATAATCAATTTAACTTGATATATGAATTCATTATACACTGTCGACACTCTATATGTATTTACTTTATCCACTATTTATACACATTGATAAATTTATTAATCCTAAATTATGCAAACACATGTGTGTATGCTATAATCTATCCAACTTATGAATTGGCCCATCCGCATATTGATAATAATAATACTGTCACTCGCAGTGCTGTGCTCCTATATTGTCACCCGTCAAGGCGCTTTTTATAAATCAAAAGTAATTGGCGATATTGTGTATAACAAGAATATAAAACGTGTTTTTGCGGACGATAAAGAAGCGGACACATCAATATATGGGGTTTTATTTCCAAAATATATAGCGACCAGTACAGGTAAAGTCGTGATGGCTAATCTGGATGAGAAAATAGTCAAAGTGATGGAAAACGGTGAGATTGTCAAAACGCTACCTATAGTATCTATCGGTAAACCAGACAAATATTATGAGACACCAGGTGGTGTGTATAAAATAAAAGGCTGGGAAACAGAGCACTACTCTAGCCTCGGTCATGTATATATGCCATGGTCTATGCAGTTCTCGGGTAACTATTTCATACACGGTATACCATATCATGATTTGGGTAACGGTATCAAAGATAGAGTGTCTACTGAGTATTCTGGTGGATGTATCAGGCTTGCAGATGAGGATGCGAAGTATATATATGACTTTTCTGACAAAGGCACCCTCATCATAGTATCCAAAGCCGAGGATAGAGCTTATAATATAACGGATATTAATTTAATAAAAAATAAAGAGATAACACAAGAAGAAAAACAGTCTTTATCAAAAATAGCTGATCAATACAAAGATAAGAGCTATATAATAATGGATCTAAGTACTAATGTATACACGACCAACATGACAGAAGAAAATATTAACAAAGAAATTATAATAGATAGCAACATAGGCAGCTTGGCCATAGCATACACTTCGCTGGATAATGTTTCCCAAGAGAGGACGGTTAAATACAAAGATGAAAAGGTAAAAATGTTAAGCGTATTAAATGATACTCTATCTGGTGATAAGGACGCTCAATCATTATCTATAGACTATATAGGACCTAGACTATTCCAAGTCTATTTAGATAATAAATTAAAAGCCATAGGAGTAGATCATACAGTCATAGATGTAAAGACCCATAACTCCAGTACCACGCTCATGGACATGGTGATCATGAGCAGATACGCCTATATATACAAGCCTTATATTATGAGTATAGATGATAGTGTCGGCACAGGCAATATCTGGCAATATGATATGGGTCAAGGCTATATGACTACCGTAGTAAAGGGCCTACACCGTGACTTTTTGGTAAGTACTAAACACTAAGATGGCGGTCCTACGGACCGCCATCTTAGTGTTTAGTACTTTGTAAGCTTATCTATCAATATCTCTTTTTGGCTATCTATTACTTCTGTCAGGAAAGAGTCAAACATTTTCTGTCTATACACATACTCTTCTACATCCATCAGCGCGTATCTGATATCACGTCCCAACTCTACAGATATAGTAGCAAAAGCTTTTTCCAAATCTTTAACCTTCATCGATTCGCCCACATATAGTACATCGAGTCTACTCTTTATGTCCCCAGTAAATACGCCAGAAAGTATCAGCAGTTTGGTCCTACCATATCCCTTTAGTCTATCGACGAATGCTTCACGATCTATACGTGTGTAGTCTAGTACCAGAGCCGCTAAAGTGTCTTTGTATTTGAAGCTGTCAACTAGTCTGTATACTGTAGCTTCTTTGATAGTACTGACTTTACCACTTACAAATGTATGCACATTGGTTTTGTATTTTTCTATCATACCGATAGAGATAAGCATTAAAAGTTCCTTTCTTAATATTTCTATTTTAATTTTAGTTTTCTCTTCTATATCAGATACTGTATACTCTTTCTTTATATCTTTTAATAAAAAGCGTAACAGTCGCAGTCGCTCAGGCGTACCAAAAATTTTTGCTAATTCATTCATATACCCAATAATAGCATATTACTTTGGGCTTTATACAGTCACGAATGTGTGGTACAGTAAAAGGGCGACCCCGCAGGGGTCGCCCTTTTACTGTACCACACTACTTAAGTGTCACGGTCGCACCAGCATCGGAGAGCTTCTTTTGGAAGTCCTCAGCTTCGGCTTTCTTCATGCCAACTGCTAGATCCATAGGAGCTCCGTCTACCATATCCTTAGCATCCTTTAGGCCTAGAGCCAGCACCTCCTTTACCACCTTCATTACAGCGATCTTCTGCTCACCTACAGCAGCCAGATGCACAGTGAATTCAGTTTTCTCATCCACAGCTTCAGCAGGAGCAGCAGCGCCAGTAGCAGCCACAGCTGCAGCTGACACTCCGAACTTCTCCTCTATCGCTTTTACTAGATCATTGAGTTCTATTACACTCATATTTTCTACTTTATTTAATATCTCTTCTATCATATATATTTTTTAAACTATTTTTTATAAAATTACTTTTAATTTTTTAAAGTCAATTTATCCATTATGGATATTTTGAATTTAGGTTCTCTTTTTTGCGACTTCATTGATAGCAATAGCGAACTTTTGTATAGGACTCTTTAACAGATACGCTAGCTGTGATAGTAACACTTCACGAGTAGGGATATTAGCTATTGATTTCATGTACATTGCATCGCGATATTCTCCTCCCCATATACCTCCGAGTATAGCAAATGTCTCTTTATTTTCCTTTGCAAACTTGGCCGCTTCTCTGGCTGGAGTCATCTCATCACTACCGTATAGCACCGCCATCTCGGCCGTGATACTAGGTGCTGTACCAGTGAATGACTTACTAGATAGTGCTTTCTCCCACAAAGATTTCTTTACTACACCGTAGTTTAGACCTTGCGCGAACAGGCTTTTTCTTAATAGATCTTGTTTCTTTACAGGTAGTCCCTTAAAGCTCACATAGACTAGTGATTTAGCTGCATCAAGCGCTTGTTTATAGCCATCAATTAATTCTGTTTTTTTGTTTTTTGTTAATGCCATATTTTGACGATGTCCTCCGTAGGTCTTACGACTTGTGTCGCCTACTTCTTCGGTGAACTTTATCACTATACCATAAAATCAAAGAAAATTCAAATTATCGTTCCAATATATCCCTACGATTTTTCTTGTATTATTAAAAGTCATATGATGACTCTCTACACATTTAGAATTGTGTCTGCTACTAATTGCTTCATCATCGCTTAATGCAAAGCCAATATGCTCGTGTGAGCCGTCTTCTCCAAATCCCTCTTCCCAGTGTATCACGGCACCAGGTCTGACCTCATCTATCTTATGCCAGCCACATGCCAACATTTTATTTATTGTTGTTTTTACTGTGACATGTGGAGCATCAATAAGCTTGGAGAGGCCTGCAAACATATGTAGTATATTAGACACATATATAGAGCAAGACAAGTTGCCGTCTTGTAATACATCCTCCACCTCATTCTTTTCTGTATCATACACATAAAAATTCTTGTACTGATAAGATCCGACGCTGTTAATTATTGTTTGTATATAAGATTTGTATAATAATGGCTTTATCATTTTTTTAATTTTTAGTATTAATAAATATTGCCATATTTCTAAAATAGGGGATGAAGTCCGCGACGGTTACGTATTTATTCTCACCATTTTCTATACTTGTACTAGCTGGATCATTATAGTACAGACCTATTATATTGTTATCTTTATCATATTTATATCCGATGATTAGTATCATATGGAATAATTTCCTGTCAAATATTCTCTGCTCCACAGAGCATATGATTGGATTATCATTATCAATTGATATTTTAAAATCATGCAAAGCTTTTTTTGTATCCATCTTTTCTTCTCTATGTGAATTCAAATTATAAGAGTTTAACATACTTACAAAATAATCATGTATCCATCCAGATGGTCCATATCCACCCTCCCCTTTTCCTCTCCTAACCATAATACACAACTTTTCAGTATGAATATTTTTGTATTCAAGTAGCATCTTGACACAAGTCATACCGCAGCTAGTCAGTGCATCCATCTTATCATCCAAATCGAGGTATTGTGAATAGTATTTTAACTTTAAAAGTTTGTTTCTATCTATATTATTTTCCATATTTATATATTATAACATATGTTAATACACTAGCAGATGTCGTCTTAGTGTGTAAATAACATGTTTTATAAAATTCAAGCCGACCACGTTTGCACGTGTCGGCTTGTTGTTGGACGATATGATCTTGTCGTCACACTTTGTTATATGCGGTCGATGTCAGCCCTCAGTAGGGTTATTTTTTGTTTCATATTCATAAAACACTCTGTGATTTCGCCCACCAAGATATCTTCTTTTTCTGTTAGTTTTTTTGTAGTATTGGCATGGGCTGTTTTTGCTGTTGATTTTAAATGTTTGGTTAGATCCTCTATCTCTTCGACTCCTTGTATCATATCTATACTTAGTATTGATGACAAAAGTTTTGCAGATGAGCCCAGCATAGTCTCTGCTTGACTTTCGATCTCAATCACCAAATCATTCTCCAGATCGTCCAAGAATTTATCGATGACGACAAACAATTTTTGTAAATGTATTTTTAACTCGTGGCTTATATGGCAAGGCCCCATAATTTGAATGGCCTGTATTTGTATTTTCAGCGTAAAACACAGAATTTTGAAAAGCTTTTCCATACTCGTCAAGAAGTTCATGGTTTCCCCCATTTGTTAACTTACGTTGTGCAAAACTGGTAAATATTGACTTAAGCCAGTTACTGTGTCAAAGTCTAGCAGAGAGAGAGTGTTTTGTCAATGGCTTGATTGGAAAATGTGGATGAATAGCCACCTTTTCTAATTCTATATTTGAGATATGCTATAATATACCCATGTCGCACAATATACGAGATCTAGAGAAAGACTTCCTCCAATATATCGAGATAGAAAGAGGTCGCAGCCTTTTGACTGTGCGTAATTATAGACATTATTTAGATAGATTTATTTCTTTTTTAGGGAAAAATGATAAAGAAACTTTAGGAAAAAATGATAAAGAAAGCCGGAAGGGGTTGAATGTGAATATTGATATTATCAATGACAAAGTCATGCGGGAGTATAGACTTTTTTTAAATAGAATAGCCTCACATCCCGAAGCTAAAAAGGGTAGTAAATACTATGGGGCGACTCTGGAGAAGAAAACACAGAATTATCATCTCATCGCCTTGCGTGCTTTCCTGAAATATATAAGGAAAAGGAATATCGAAGTGTATAATCCAGAGTCCATAGAGCTAGCCAAGACTAGTGAGCGTGAGCTGGACCTTATAAATGAGAAGGAGCTTGCCAGACTTTTCGAAGCTATAAATATTAATAAAAATGAATTGGCACGAGCTCGGGATCTAGCTATTATAACCATGTTATTTTCTACTGGATTACGCGTCAGCGAATTGTGTGCGCTCGATCGAGATATAGATCTAAGCGGTGGTGAATTATCAATAAGAGGTAAAGGTGGCAAGATTAGAGTTGTTTTTATATCTGATGAAACTGTCAAAGCTATAAAGCATTATGATAAAATAAGGATAGATATGGATGAGTCAATGTTTGTCGATCACTCTCCTAGGTCTAAAAGTAGAATAGAAAATAGAGAAAGCATCAGACTTACCACTCGCTCTGTGGAGCGTATCATATCGAAATACGCGGAGTATGCAGGTATTACGAAAAAGTGTAGTCCTCATGTATTACGCCACTCTTTTGCTACTGACTTACTTTATAATGGTGCCGACCTCCGATCTGTGCAGCTCATGCTCGGCCACGCTTCGATCGCTACTACGCAGATCTATACCAATGTTACCAACAAATTCCTCCGTGAGCAATGGCAGAAATATCACAAGACGCCAAAATAATGTTTGCTTTTTGCCATGTTCTATGATAATATGTACAGACTAATAAAGAAATCTATGTCAAATACATGTATATTTTGTAATAAAGGCTCTCGTGTAGTTGGTAAATACTCCAACTCTGTACGTGCGTCCAAGTTTAATCCTTGTGGAGACAGACGTGTCTACCCCAATCTACAATGGGCGCGTATACCAAATGGTCCTCGTGTGAAATCTTGTACGAAATGCATCAAGCGTGGACATCATCTAGAAGTCAAGCTAGCATAAACCGACATAAATGAAATATAAGAGGCGACCCTGCGGGTCGCCTTTGCGTGCTGTAAAACTCTAGAGAGCACCGTGACGCTGGAATGCTCTCCTGGTGCAGGTGATGGCCACAATCACACTCACCTTGCCAATATTCTTATCGTAATATTCCCATCCTTATCTGTCCTTCGTATAGTCGATGAAGCCATGGTGAGTAGGTCGATAACGCGAGGAGATGGATGTCCATAATTATTTTTCCCTACTGATATGACAGAGATCTCTGGGCTTACATATTTGATAAAAGCATCTCCGCTACTACCGTCACTACCATGGTGCGCAACCTTTAATATATACAAATTCTTCAAGTTGAAATTACTTTTGACTATTGTACTATTCACTATACGTAGCTCGTCTAGCTTATCGATGTCACCAGTATATAAAATTTTTTTATTATATACACTTACTAGTGTGACTATGCTTTTATTATTATCATTCATAGATGACAATTCTTTTGATGTTAGAGAAGTCTGTGTGACATATGGATTTGGTGGATTTAAAATTTTGATATTTACATCACGAATATTTATCTCGTCTCCAGAATATAAATAATTTAAAATAATTTTATCTTCTTTATCAAAATTATTTGTAGTAGCTTTTTCTTCTTTGGTAAATTTATTTGTAATAGTATTTTCTAATTTATTTTTTATAATATTATCTTTATCGCAGTCAAGTAAAGTGCTAGTACTCATTGATGATGATATTAGTATATGCTTTACATGATACTTATTTATAATCTCGCATCTCATACCTACATGGTCATCATCATTATGAGTTAGTATCAGTGTGTCTATATTTTTAAAAGTTATATTTAAAAAATATTTTAGTATAGAAGAAGAATAAAACTTTTCTATCGAAGTGATAGTGCGATAATTGCGACCAGTATCTATCATTATCCTCGTCACATTTTTATTTTTATTATGTATTTCTATTATTGACCCATCACCTTGGCCGACATCGAGAAATGCAAAATCTACATAGTCTCTCCTATTTATTTCTTTTATTATGTACATGGTACATATAATAAATAAAAATAGTATTACAAATATTTTTATAATTAAATTTTTAGAAATGAAGGTTGGCATGGTATAATAGTTTGATGGATATAATCAATTCTATCACAAATAGTGATATAGGTGGAAGCCTTATAAATCTTTTATTAAATGTAAAGTATGTGGGTATATTTTTAGCTATGATACTGAATGGTGTTGTCAACTTTCCGTCATCACAGATTATGTATCCGATAGTAGGATATTATGCATCATTGGAGAGACTAAACATCTTTGTCGCTATCGCAGCTGGAGCTCTTGGGAATGCTATTGGAAATTATATTTTGTTTTTACTTTCTCTCAAGTATAAAAATTTTATACTTGATAAATCCAATAAGAAAACCCAAGATAAAGTACACTCTCTCGTGAGCAAATTTGCAAAATATAATAAAGTTTGGCTAGTCTTTGGTAAACTTGTACCAGGAGTGAAATCTTTTGTTCCTGTCATCACTGCCATGTTACATATTAACAAATTTTTAGCTTTCGGAATATTCCTTCTTGGCTCTACTATGTGGGCCACTCTCATGATGTTACTCGGATACTATTTCGGTGAGTCAGTGCATGTACCGACCTATGTGCTGGTTATACCGATCATTGCATTTATGATTATTTCTTTGATCATAGAAAGGATGATTACAAAAAGCTTAACAAAATAATTCTTTTTATAAATAGAAATTATTTTTTCGTTTCATTTTTATTTATTCCCAATAAAGCTTATAAAATAGTCGTTACATAGATAATGTAACTAGTCATACATTCAGTTACAAATGATATTATTTTTATAAAAATAAGTAATATATTTTGTAAAACAATATTCATAGACAAAAAAGTAAGATTTATAATTGTATTATAAAAAAAGAGAAAAGTGCTTTCTGTTATGCTCATTACAGTGATAATAGGTAATGTAAAACCAACTAATAAATTGGCAATAATAGAAACAGGGTGCCACATTCCGAACACGTAGATGATATATGGTGTGACAAAAGTTTGTGCCGCTAATGTTACTGATAAATATTTTATAATTGCTTCTGGTATTTTTTTTAAATATTTTTGTAAAAAATTAAAAATAAATTTCTCTGTATATATTAGTCCTGAGACAGCGAGAGCAGACAAGTGTAATCCTATATCGTTTATAGCTGAGTGTGGAGCATAGAAAGTGATAATTAAAATAGTGAGCATGAGTATGCGTTTATAATTTTCTACTCGGCCCATCATATTATAAATCGAAAGTATAATAATAAAAATATAGGCACGTATTATCGGAGCCCCAAATGAAGTCATGATGGGTAGAGTAGACAACAAAGCAAGTAAGACAAAAGATTTAATATATATATTTTCTAAAATATATATATTAAATCTAAATAATAATTTACTAATTTGTTTTATTAAAAAATAAATTATGATACTCACTATCATCACATTGTATCCTGACATCACTGCGATGTGAGTGAGACCCACGTCTCGTAGATTTGTTTTTAGTTCTTTGCTTAGGGTGATGTCTCTGCCATATACCATACCAGCAAGTAACTCAGCATTTTTAGTCTTATGATTATCAAAAATATTTTCTATCATATTATCTCGCCAAAGTTTAATCCTCTCACTAAAGGTGACGGCGTAGCCGTCACCTTTAGTGAGAGGATATATATCGTTACTATTTTTTATTAAATAGCTTTTACTTTTGTACTGTGAATAAATTTTATCAGCATGATATTTATAAAAAATAAATTCATCATAGTTAAAATTATCATTTAATATTTTTCCCTCCTCCCCTGCTCCGCTCATATATATAATGTCACCAATTTTATATTTTACATTTACTGCTGTTTGTAATATTTGATTACACTTTTCTTTTAGAAAGTTAATATCTCTGACTATATATTCATTGTAAGTTTCGTGTCGAGCGGCGCTCTCCATTACACGATAGGACACAGAGGCGACATCACGCAGTGATGTCGCCTCTGTGTCCTTGCAAGTGGCAAAGCCTTGATAAAAATCATTCTCATTATTGTATCTATCGGTCATCACGGTCGCAATGATAAAAATAATAATTGTGATCATTATAAATTTATTTCGAGGTCTCGTCTTTAAATATAAAAATATATTATAAAAAACAATCAAAGAAAATATTATAGGTAAATATTGCATACAAATTTCGTGGCTAGAGCTAGTTTAGCTTGTTCACATTATAACAGAAATAAACAATCCCGGCACATGACCGGGATACTACCTAACTTTCATTACTGAAAGTAGAAAACTATAGATGGAGCATTACAGTCAAAAGATGGCAGACGACGCGACGACTTGTTATGGCGTGTGAGTAGTAGTGTTGCTACTGTCGTTAAAGATAACAACTTTACTTTGGCAGAAGGATACCAGATGGTTACACGTCCATTTGGCAAATCTAAAATTTCACCAAATCGCATACTTTTTGTAGCTTTAGCGAGTAACGCGTTGTATATCAACATTGGACAGGCATTCACAGCTACTTCAAAAATATTTGACATTGCTTTTGCCTCGTTGTCAGTAACATCCTAGGCACGATAGTCTAGGTATCTTGTGATGATATCACACATTAATTTTGTCTGCAAATACAAATTTATACAACAAAGTATATTAGTATATGAATTATTATATGCTATAATACTTTTATGCAAGATTCATTTAGGGTGGCGAGATTTCTCGCTATACGTGCGATCAGAAATAGTAGTAAATGGACTACAGGACTAATAATATTTGTGATGGTGCTAACTTTTCTCAATCTAGTAGTAGTATCTGGTATATTGGTTGGTCTGATACAAGGATCCGAGACTGCATTTCGTGAACGCTTCATCGGGGATTTAGGAATATCCAAACTGGACAAGAAAAGCTATGTAGAAAATGCTGATTCTATTGTCAATATCATCGCAAATGATAGTCGTGTTACTAGTTATAGTATAAAGTATAATGCCAGAGGCAAACTGGAAGCTAATTATCGCACTAGACGATCTGACGAAGTAGCTAATATACGCAGTATAGGTATATACGGAGTAGACATAGCCAATGAAGATAAAACTTCTCACATATGCTCTACTCTACTCGAGGGTGAATGTCTGCTACCACAGGATGCCAGTAAATATATATTGATCGGTAAAAACATAACAGATAAATATTCTGTGGTCGGAGACGCTGATCCTACAGTACTGCGCGGTGTAGAGACAGGCACAAAATTAAGAGTTACAATTGGAAATATAAGCAATGAATACATAGTAAAAGGTATATATAAAATGAAAGCTGGTGAGCTGGATCAAAATGTCTATATGATAGATAGTGAGCTGCGCCGTATAGCAGGGCTTACCAATGATCAGATCAGCCTAATTAGTGTGAGAGTAAAGGACGGCGGTGAAGCAGATGTCAAAAATACCCTTATAAACAACGGCTTTGATAGATATGCTAAAATAGAAACCTTCTCCGAAGGTACACCAGAATTTGTAAAGAATATGAAATCTCTTTTCGGTCTACTCGGTAATTTCTTTGGATCTATTGCTATCATCGTAGCCGCCATCACCTTATACATAGTTATTTTTATCAATGCTTTGAACAAAAAGAAACAAATAGGAATATTAAAAGGCATAGGCATCAAAGAAGGTGCTATAGAAATGAGTTACGTATTACAAGCTATTTTTTATGGTCTTATCGGATCTAGCCTAGGTGTGCTTATTACTTTTACAGTATTGAAGCCTGCCTTTGCGACGCACCCTATAGATTTCCCATTCTCTGATGGTATACTAGTCGCTGAATGGGGTACCACGATGATACGTGTGGGTATACTTTTATTGGTTACTGTCATTGCTGGCTATATACCAGCTCGTATGATAGTAAAGAAAAACACACTTAATTCTATTTTGGGGAGATAAATATATTTGTTAAAATTATCGTTGCATATAAATCTTGACGGGTGTATAATGTAACTATGAACTTAGAGCTATTACAAAAGAAAATCGATAAACTGAAAGGCATATATACAGAAAAAGATATATATAATATCGTTTGGGAGTCTAGAGGTAGAAAGTATGTAGAGGCCAAAATACCCAAACAAAAGTATGCAAAAAAATAGACTTGTACTAGATACTGCGAAGAAGTTATAAAGGTCTCAAAACACCAGATGCGATAATAGTCGCCACAGCAAAAACAAAACAAGCTACGTTGGTAACAGGAGACGAATTGCTTTTAAAGATAAAAGAAATTAAATCTTTTAATCCACTAGTAAAACAATAAAAGTCAATATGCACAAAGATTTAATTATAGAAGCAAAAAGTTTAATACGATCATTTAAGGATGGTGATAATATCACCAAAGTACTAAAAGGTGTAGATATCGACGTACATGAAGGCGAATTCGTCGCGATCATGGGGCGCTCTGGAGCAGGTAAAAGTACTACCATGTATCAGCTCTCTCTACTCGATGAGCCTACAAGTGGGTCTATCAAGCTAATGGGTAAAAGTACAGAGACCATGAGTAACAGTGCAAGGACAACTTTCAGATTATACAATTTGGGATATGTGTTCCAAGACTATTCACTAATACCAGAGCTCACAGCAGTCGAAAATGTCATGTTGCCATTGATGATGCAAGGCAAAAGTGACGAAGAAGCAAAGACTCTCGCTACTACTGCTCTCGAGCAAGTTAATATGGCTCATAGATTAGGTAATAAACCAAGTGAGCTTTCTGGCGGTGAACAACAGCGTGTGTCTATAGCTCGGGCCATAGCCCACTCTCCTCGCATACTATTTGCTGATGAGCCTACAGCAAATCTTGATACCACTAGCTCAGATATAGTGATTGATATTTTTAAAAAGCTTAATAAAAATGGTCTCACTATAGTGATGGTGACTCACGAAGACGAATATGTCAAAGTAGTAGACCGAGTTATCAAAATGCAAGACGGAGTGGTGATAAAATGAATTAAATCTCATTGATAATATCAAAGCCTTTTTGACTACCTATTATACTGTAGCCATAAACTTTTGTAGTCGGGCTTATATTTTTTATTTTTTTGGCTATTTCATTTAGGGTGGCTCCTGACCCTGTCGCATCATCTACAATCAGAATACTCTCTTTTATTTTCTGGCTTGGGTCTACTGACATCGTGCTTTCGGCATTTTTTATTCTGTCGTCTAGTTTTTTAAGACTTTTTTGAGGTATCAAGTTTTTAGTTTTGACTTTTTCAATTTTTATGATCGGTAAGTTAATATTTAATTTTTCTTGAAATATTTCTATAAATTGTTTTTTTCGTAATATTGTTGGCGGCACAAAGGCAATGCTTTTTATGTTTTTCCTTTCTATTAAGGCTAGTATATCTTTTTTTACAAAATACGCAACCTCTCTTATGAGTTCAATATTCTGTGCGAGCTTACCCACATAGACGAGCTGACCGAGCTTAGTTTTACCAAAATGCGCAATATTATAAAAGTCAGAGTAATAGATTTTGTCTAGGTAAACTTTGTGATTTTTATTATTTTGACTTAATATATTTTTACTAGCTTCTATTAGCCTATACTTTTTTATTTTTTCTATATCTTTTAAGTTTCTAATAAAAATATTTTTTTCTGATTCATAATTCAAATGATTTTTATTTGTCCAGTATTCAAATCCCTTTACACCCCGCATCATCTCGCCGTCAGCAGCAACATAAATATAATTATCATTCAAAAGTAAACTATCATGATCAAATCCAATATTATCACTTTTTGATACACCAGAATCGCCACCAAGCTTATGCCGATTATCGGTTGTCGAATAAAAGATATTAGGAAAAGAACCCTCTTTTTTAATCCTCTCTCCTTCCAAAAGAGTTTTTAAGTTTTTATAAAGATTTGTCTCAGAAATCTTGATCGCCTCTTTTATAGAGCTCGGCTTGACTGGCTCATATTTTTTGATATAATCGTATATTTCTTTTTGCATGTATTTAAGTATTCTTTAGATTAGTGTATGAGATTAGTACTAATCCGTTATCACTAATCCTAGTAGGAGTATAGTCTAGCAAAATATATACAGTTTGTCAATGCGGTCGTATTAGCTCACTACCCTGAGAATACTTTGGTAAAGTCAGTGTGTGTTGTAGTACTTATACAAAAAGAAAAGGCGAGTAAGCTGCAACAAAATAAATTGTCGCACTCACTCGCCTTGCGCACCGATCACGTTCGGGCGAGAGCATGATGCTCGCGGGTAATCTCGGCTGATTTACCATTGTAGCCGTTGTCTCATCTTTTCATGCTGTATGGATGAGTCTCACCTTTTGCCACGCTCTTTCTACAGAGCATCACACATTGTGCAGGTCCTCGAGTTGACCACTACTAGTTCATTTGTATACCGCAGTCAGCTAGCGCTGCGGTCACCAGACAAGAGTGCGAAAAGATTTACCATCGAGTTCAATCTTCTCCCAGTCACTGAAAATTGGCTTGTGTTTGGGTCCATACCCCACACAATAGAAATTGCGCCTCTCCCACTCATGGAGTACAACAATCTTGCCAACTTTATCAGCAACTCTTGCCCGCAACTGAAACCCAGCTGGCCTATTTCCGTAAACTTTTCGGAAATAGACACTGCCACCTTCTTCCCATTCAAAATTGGGAAGACCAGGTCCTGTGTAATCACAGAGAGTTGTTGCGACGAGTACTGAGTATTCAGTTTCCCGAATCTCAATACCCGCGGCGGTAATGCATTCCCTTGTGCACATTTCCCAATAATGCGCACCTGAAACCAGCATTACGAGATCCTTGTCAATTTCCCTTCCCTTATAATAATAAATGGTTTTGACGAAGGTTCCCTTTGTGGCAAACTCCTTGCCAATATTAAAAAATTTGTTCATGGTTGCTCCTCACCCCTACGTCGTACCCAATGCGGGCCGTTCACGTGAGGAGCCTAAGTTTTAGGATGCGGTGAGCGAAACGATGTGGGTATATTATATTTATAACCGCTACATTCGTATATCTCACTCACCATATTCTAAAACCTAGGGCGGAGAATTTTATCTTTAAACTTTTTCTCTCAAAGAGCTTTTGATAAAGGTTTTTAACTTCCCTTATCTCTGTACACACTATACACCACTTATTACTTAATGTCAATAATAGTATCTATAAATATCTATGTCTTTCGCATAAAAGCATTGTTTTGTATAGTTATTTTAGTAAATAGAATATGTTTGTCAAAATTATTGGCTATTATAAATATAAGGAGTGTAATGTATACAACCCTAAGATTAAGCGCTAAATATAAAAATTATGAAAAACTTCAAAGAGTGGGGAGAGCAGAAAGAGCTGACAGAAAATAAAGAGATTAATAGATGGTGTCAACCACGTGACATATGGTGGTGTAAGATGGGAGTCAATATAGGATATGAGGAGGACGGCAAGGGTGAACACTTTCTGAGACCTGTTGTAGTGCTCAAAAATTTTGGCATCAATACTGCTCTTGTCGTTGCTTTAACTACAAGCAAAAAGAAAAACAGATTTCACTTTGCTATAAATAGTTTTGATGGAGAAAGCTCCTTTGCGATTATATCCCAGATTAAATTAATAGATACTAAAAGGTTAGTAGAAAAGAAAGGTAAGGTAGAGAAGGGTGTATTCGAAAATTTAGAACAAGCCATCAAAGACTTGTTCTAATAATTTATCTCCGCTTGCGCGGTAAGCCCGAAGGCATTTGTATATCAATTATAGCAGATACAAATGTTTTGTCAAATAAAATTATATAAACACCCATAAATACATGCCAGAAAATCTAATCAAAGAACTCAAAAAGCTGAATCTCACCGAAAAGGAAGCCCGCGTATACCTAGCTCTCCTTGAGCTCGGGCCCTCGACTCCATACAAAATAGCCAAGAGGTCACAGCTCAAGCGTCCCACAGCATATGTAATAGCCGAGGAGCTAGTAGAAAAGGGACTCATAATACAGATGACCGGAGAAAAGCAAAAGATGTACATCGCCCGCTCGCCTGAGAGCTATATAGAGGATGTAGAAAAGAGAATTAGTGAAGCAAAAAAAATAATTCCAGAGCTGAGCGCCTTGCAGCGCAAGCAAAGTGACAAGCCTAATGTATTATACTTTGAAGGGGTTGAAGGCATGAAGAAAGCATATGAATATAGGCTTAAAGATTTTAAAAATAAAGAGATAGTAGGATTCTTTGCACGTGCTGATAATCTAGATGAGAGGCTGACGCATGAAGTATTTATCCCTTGGAATGAAGCCAAGATAACAAATAATATAAAAGTACGAGGATATACAGTAGACGATCATAAGCTAGGCAAAGATTATTCAAGATTTCTCACCGGCAAGGACGCAAAAGGTAAAGGTTTGATACGTGCAAAGTTCCTGCCTGATACTCTCTATAGCGCTGACTGCTCTGTCGAGTCTTTTGAATGGGGTGTGCGTATCTGCATCATGAAGTCCAAGCAAGCACTAATCATAGAGAGTTATGAGCTAGCCAAAGCTTTGCGAGAAATATTTGAGCTACTTTGGGAGAAAACAAAAGGAGAATATGATGAGCCTATAAATCTAAATATTGAGAAATAATAATTATGAGATATTTACAATCATCTGATATTATTTAAGATAATATAAGTCTTTTACTTTTTGTCAATTAATTAGCAAAAAGTCAAATTAGTAATAAAAGGCTTGTTTTATAAAGCTTATTTAGTAGACCGAAATTCTTTCTGCTCTATCGCACATGTAGTCGCTATCGTATCCACTCTTTCATTTTCTTTGACCCCTGCATGCCCTGGTACATATTTGAGAGTCACTTTGTTTTTCATTTTTTCTAAAGTAAATTTCAGATTTGATAATTCTTTCCAATAATCTTGATTCATTACTGGCTTCTTGGCGGCAGTCAACCATCCACGTCTGATCCAGCTTGCCATCCATTCGTTGGTGCCTTTTATCACATATTCACTATCTGTATATATTTCTATGATGTCATTATTAGTCTTACTTTCATTTATCAAATATTTCATAGACTCTATTACGCCCTGCAATTCCATTTTATTGTTGGTACTATGATTTGAATAGCCACCCCTTTCTATATAATTACTTAGCATACTATTTTCTACAACATAACAAAGCATACCCCATCCACCGAGACCAGGATTACCTCTACACGCTCCATCAGTATAAGATCTTATCATATTTAAAATCCATTAGTGAAATAATATAAAAATATACTCATCCAAAATATTGTAAATATAGCGACACTCCCTACTATGTAATGCCAAGCTATATTTTTTAAAAATAATTGTAATATTAAAGACCCAATAAAAACTAAAAACATGATAATAGATATATGAGGTATGTAAGTATGTATTATTTTTTGTATTATATTAAAGTTTTTACCGTATTCTGCATTATTAGTAAAAATCCAAGCAAAAAATGTATAACTTGTTAAGATTATAGCAACAAGACCCATTCCCCATCCTATCATTTTTATATACATATAATTTATATTATTAATATATTTATTATACCATAAACTCAACTAATCTACCGACAATATTACTTCTATAGTTGTCCCAAGCGAGAGTGATTATGGCTGAGGCACCAGCATCAGCTTTATTTCTATCTTCTGTAGTAAAATTAAATTTAATTACTCTCAAACCAACATATAATAATTCTATATGTTCTTTCTTTTTACCAAAAAAATTTACTTTGTATTTACCTTTAATTGCAATCTTTGGTGAAGCATTCCCAATACCAAAAGGTCCCAATATCCTTATTTCATTATAAAGTGACTGGGTGATAGAGGAGGAGTCAATAATTAAATGCCCCCCACTGGATTTTGAGTTTTTTGTTTTTCCTTCCTCTTGGGAAGGTGACAAAGGTGGAAGGGGTGAATTTGCATTGAGTGCCCCTCTAAATGCCTCCAGTTTACTTTCATGTATTTTAAATCCTCCTGCCGCTTCATGACCACCAAAATGTAGTAGTAGGTGTGAAGCCTCACTCATCATTTGTACTACATTTATGTCTGGTATTCCTTCTATTTTTTGTCCCGCCCTTACGCTACCCTTATAATTCCCCTCATCATCACGTCCACCAGCGACGAAGGTGGTATGACCAGTCTCCTCTACTACTTTAGAAGCAATAAGACCTAATACGCCAGGATTCCAGTCGGGATTATGTATCAGTATCACATTATCTTTTGTATGTGTTTGATTTATGTCGTACATACTATCTTTGACATTTTGTTTGCGATTATCATTTAGTATTTCTAATTTATCTGCATACATAGCACCATTCTTTTTATCATACAAAGCATGATAAGCGATGATGGGATCGTCCATGCGTGAAGCGCTATTGAGTCTAGGTGCTATAGCGAATCCTATAGTCTCTTCGTCTATGTGACCTTTATATTGAGCGTTATTGAGTATTCTTAATAGTCCAGCCCTTTTGCTTATTTTTAAAACTTGTAATCCAAAATGGGCGAGCGCCCTGTTCTCTCCTTTTAAAGGCACCATATCTGCAATAGTAGAGAGTCCGACTAAGTCTAACAATGTTTTCTCCCATCCGTCTTCTACTTTATAATAATTTCTATATTTATTAAGAAATGCGACGATTAATTTCCATATAGTAGCATTGCCACATAGATTTTTATCTGGATATTCACAGTCATCTCTCTTCATATTGATTACGACATGGGCGGGAGGGAGTATCTGAGGTGGGGGTTGAGTGGTATTGTTTTTTTCTCGTATAGGCAGATGATGATCAGTCAATATCACTTTTATTCCTTTATCTTTGGCATATTTTATTTCTTTTACATTTGTAATACCTAGATCTATCGTGATGATCAGCTTCACATCACACGCTATCAGCTTGTCTATGGCAGCTATATGTATACCATATCCTTCATTGTGTCTATGTGGTATATATACTACATAATTTTTGTAATTTATTTTATCAAAAAAGTCTGACAGTATAGTCGCCCCCGGTATACCATCACAATCATAATCTGCGTATATAGCTATCCTCTCCCCTTTTGATATAGATTGATGAAGTATCTCTATGGCCTCTATCATACCTTTTATAGTCTCGGGAGGGTGTATGTGATGACTATATTTAAAAGTATTGACCTCTATTATTTGTTCTATATTTGTAAGACCTCTGCTAGCACATATTTTAAGGAATATATCTGAATACATCATCTGATTATAACATAATAAGAAAATAAATATCATAAAAGGTGGTCGCTTCGCGACCACCTTTTATGATATAATATACTCATGACAATATTTGAAAAAATTATAAATAAAGAGATCTCGGCCGAGATAATCTATGAAGACGAGATGTGTATAGGTATGCTGGATATCAATCCAGCATCCAAAGGCCACACTTTGATAATTCCTAAAATCAAAAGTGCCGAATATCATGTAGATCACATATGGTATATACCAGACACATATTATGACCACATGTGGAAAGTATCTAAAATATTAGCCCTACACATAAAAGAAAAATTGAATTCTGAGAGAGTGGGTGTGCTTGTAGAAGGTTATGGTGTGCCTCACGCTCACATACATCTAATACCACTCGACGGTCCCAAAAGCTTTGAAGCGTTCCCTAGCTTTGATGTGCTCCCTGATAGAGACAGATCATTAGAAGCATCTAAAATAAAAGAGACAGCAGAATTATTAATGTATAATAAATAATTGGCTACATTTCCCACAGCATCTCAAAGAACATTTTATAATTCTCAGCCTCTGCTTTGGATTTGATTATATAAAGTAATGGTGGATTGACATTTGACCTTAAGATATTCGGATATGTCATCCTCCATCAACTCACTAAACTTCTCTGCTGCTCCACCGATTATGTATTCTATATCATTGTATATCTCATACATTTCTTTACAAGTTTTCTTTACTGCTTTAGCATTTATTCTACCTTCAATATTGTCTAGTACAGACAATAGTTCAATATCTGCTAAAGTGTATATAGTAGGAAAGTCATACTGTGTTCTTTCTTTTCTGTATATACCACCAATTCCTTTTTATGTTCATACCTTGTATGATATGACAATAATAGCTTCAAAGAAGCTAAAGGAAACTTTTGGCTTCTTTTGCGTTAGACTCGTAAGTCATTTGAGCCCCATTGTGTATTGGGTAACTCTTTTTCTTGCAATATATATATATATATATTATAATTAGGATATAAAAAAAAATATATGAAAAATTTTGAAAATGAAAACACAGGAACTGGTGCTGCTATGATTAATAGTATTGAAAAAGGAGACGAAATTAAAAATAGATATATTATGAAGGATTACCTAATGGCAGTGATGGGTGGTATATTCTCTCATAGAGCTACAGCAGAAACTGAGTCTCAAACTTCACTGGAAAGAGTTGAGAAGTTTACAGTACCAAATATAACTGATCCATATCAAATCGAACAAGTAGAAAAAGTAATTATAGGTAGAGATGCTGTACATATAAAATATAAAGGTGGTATTACATTGGAATATAACGATTATGATGAGGATGGTGACGGGTACAATA
>JAYTYR010000005.1:0-5335 GCA_043742265.1 bacterium
GCGAGATCATATGCGTAGCGATCATATACTTCAATTGTCGAAGTACCCATAACAAGTGGTCCACCTGTAGAGGTCGCATAATTAAGTAAGAACATATCCCTCATGGCACCATTGTAAAAGTACCAACTATTATTCATATTACCAATATGTAGATCTGAGACATCATTAAGTGTCATACCACTCAATGCCCAAGTGTCGGTGTTGTTACCATTTACATATAATTTCACACTTGATCCATTGTAGGTATAGCGTATATTATAAGATATATTAGGGGTCAAAGTCTGAGTACTATTACCAATTAGTTGAGTATTGCCTGAAAGTATAATGTATGGCTTCCCATCATTGGTACCAGTATAATACGATGAGCTAGACCAGCTACGACCATCAGTCCTCGCAAGGTGTATGATATTACCTGTCTGAGCAGTTGCAAACTTAAGAGTGTAGGCTATAGTCCAATTTTTGTCTGCCAGTGATATACCACTACTAGCTTTAATATCAGAGTTACCAGTCATACAAGCTGAGGATGAAGCAAGTCCACAAGTAGTAGCAAAGGTTAGATTACTGACTATGCCATTATACTTACCAGTAGCATCATTAGCATTGTTTGTCATCGGCCAATAGGCAAGAGTACTTGAGGCTACTGGTGTGCTATCTACATTGCCATATACAATCTGAGTAGTAGTAGAGACTACTGGAGACTGTATGATACCTTTATATGTCATCCACAACTCCTCCATAGCTACAGAGGAAGGTACAAAGCCACTCATATACCCTACGATAGACTTGAAGTTAGTAATTCTCGCTTGCTTATCACATTCTGTAGTGGAAGCCACGGTAGCACAGTACTCTGTCGTAGTAGCTGCGAATACTTTGGCTATATCATAGGGAGTCTTGAGTGTGGTCTTCTTCAATTCTGTATATGTGTCCTCAGATATATAAGTAGTAGTGGTGGTACCAGTATCTACACTCACTTGCTCACGGACCTTACCATAATAGTTGGCGAGTGGGGTATTGATCGTATCGCGTGTGGAGGTGGGAAGTGCATTCGCTATACTAACTAATAATATATTATCGCTAGACGACATAATAGGCTGACCAGTTGAAGTTGCGTAGTCTAATATATACAGATTTTTAATACCACCGCTCATGAAAAAATTGTGGCCACCAGGGTAATAATTATTGAATGAACCAATATATAAATCACCAGTATCATTTATATTCATATTCGTACACAGTAATGAATCTACCATAACTCCATTGGCATATAATCTAATAGCTGTACCGTCATACGTATATTTAATATTCGTTGTGACATTAAATGGAAATGTATAGCTAGAGGTAAAAGAGTAGGCGCAACCTCCACCTAGATAAAGGGCTGACTGTCCTCTGTATATTGCTATTGCATAGGATAATGTCGCAAGACCGCCAGCGTCTCCTCTGGCTAATACATAAGGCTCACCACCATAGTTATTTATATCAAATGATATTGTCCAATTGGTATTTTTAAGTGATAAAGCGCTATTTACTTTGATAGTACTATTATAACCATTAAAACATGCTGAACTAGATGAAAATCCACAATTTGTGCCATAAGACATATTAATATCTGTTCCATTGAATTTGCCAGTATATTCTAAAGAATTTGTAGCTAATGGCCAGTATGCAATTATGTGTGATCTGGATTCTGGAGTTTGAGCAGCTGGATTAATAGAACTGTAATATATTGGATTGTCAGCTAGTGTTTGTCTTGAACGTGACGCAGCAGCAATTATTTTAATAGTCTTTGGCCTATAATAATCTTGAAGGCAAGACGATATCATTACTCCTGTATTACTATCGCCATTATTCATGGCCACAGCTGCTGAGGTGATGTCTGTCTCCATTAATGTGGGGTCTGCAGATTGAGTAAAACTATAATTCTCATTATATACATAATAGTTATCTACTATACCTGTTCCCGGATATAGGTTCTTGCCATTCGCTTTGCCTACACTAGGTCTTCCGCATGTACCGGTATAGTTATCCATATATAGCTTGTATGTGACATTATTTAGATTAGGAATCGGTAAGCTAAGCTTATATGTATTAGTCTTAATTATACAGAAATCTTTAAGTGTAGTAGCCCCTACTGACCCAGTATTATCGGTATTACAGAATGGACCATAATATTGGTACATCATCGTTGATGCAAATGGATAATTATAATAAGTTGATAGATTAACGTATGGTGTCACATCGAACACTGCGTTCTCTGTATACGAATCGATAGACTTTGGTATTATACCCATACCTAGATACACGAAATATAATTCGCGGGCGGCGGTGTCGGACAAAGTTACTCCTTTTTCATAATACACAATAGACTTGATAGCATACATGATCTCGGTGGAGGAAGAATTAGAAAGTATATATCCTGTATTACTCCCTCCTATGGCGGTATTACATCCACTCATAGAGATTACCTGAGTACTCAATATACAAAGTCTGTCTAGCGTAGCTAGATAATTCTCAAAAGTATTCTGATCTATTCCGATATTATTAAGCTCGGTAAAAGTAGTCTGCGTTACATAATATGGGAAAGTATTGACATATTGTAGACGTGGCTCGAGCAATAGTCTAGAAGCATACTTGTCATAATAAACTTTGTCTGGAGAAGTTGTGGCTGTACTAGTCGCAGTCGTAGTCGCGACGGCAACCAATTGTGTACTAGTCGCACCTGTAACTAATACAAAGCTTACCTTTTCTTTATTTCCTATTATACCAAATTTATAATTTGTATAATCATTATAATTAGAAGGGACTTTGGCTCTATTATTAGCTACTAGATACATCTCATTAAGTACTTGATCTGATAATCTCACTCCATTCTCAAGTGAATATTTGCCATATACAATTTGTAATCTTGCTCGTATGACTCCCTCTCCTTCGGAGAGGGGTGGGGTGAGGCTGGTATTAGCTCCTGTGGTGAGGCTAGTATCCCCAGCAAGCTTTATTACTTTCTTCACATTGATATTGTCTAGCATTGATACTTGAGCTAATGCTGCATATGTCGAGGTGGATACTAAAGGTACATTGTTATAATCAAAAGTCATAGTACTGACCTGACCAGTAAGAGTATAATTATTATAATCAATGATGAGCGCAGCATTGAGAGTGTAAGGCGTACTTGTAGATTTGAGTATACTACTTGTAGCGAGCGAATTGTATGCTGATAATGAAGCAGGGAAGCCAGCTACACCTTTGGCTACCATCATGATATCAGATATGAGACTATTGGTAAGTTGCGAAGTCTGTATGGTCCCCCTCTCTATTGGAGATGAGCTAGGGGTGAGGTTGTTCAGGTTGAGATTAGTAGAAGTTGAAGTTAGAAAATAGGCCACGAGCTGCTCTGTGGTACTAGCCACACAAGTAGATCTAGTCACGTTCGGTGCCGCACTACAATATTTGGCTGTAAAAGGTGAGGTGTAGTAGAAATTTACTATTGCATAAATATTGGCTTTATCTAAAATATTGATACTATTCAAAATGTTAAAAGTAGAAGTTGAGACGTAAACAGATGAAGTAGCAGAAGAGTTGTACGCAGAAAGAAAACCATTATCAGCGAAGTATACATTGGTGGAGGATGCTGTAGGATTACGCTTCATATCTATGATCTTGTTCGCTATCACAGTGCGCTTGATACGTTCTCCGCTGTCATCATATGTATATCGCTCTATACCGTCTGTGGTACTAGCGCTTATGAGTTGATTCATACTATTCCATATATATTTACTATTGCCTGATTGTATCCTATTACCTTGTATGTCATAGGCCATATGAGTGTCTCCTATAGCGGTCACTGCATTTGGATTTTGATAGCCGTCAGTACTATAATTATATTTCACTCCATTTTCACTATTTATATTACCTATAGCATCATAATTCCAAGATAAAGATGATGTGGCTATACTATCATATTTGGATATAGCAGAAGTGAGTCTGCCTAGCCCATCATAAGCAAAGCTTTGATTATACGTATGTGCCAGACCTTTTATATCCTTGATACTAGTAGATATAGCACTTGGCGCATAGCTATCAGGATAGCTTAGTATGTCACTATATAGCTTGATACTATTGGGCTCTTTACTCATATCACAGCTATCAGTATTATAAATATATGAGCTAGATGATAATTTGGGTGCCATAGACCCCATATCATTGACCGTAGTATAGGTATTACACATCTGTACACCATTAGCATACCTCATTGACTTTAATCCTCCCCAACTATTCCATTCTGTACCTGTAACTATAGGATTCTCTTTACCGCTTGGGTCTATATATAATACTGCCGTCTGCCTTCCTAGCATATTGTATTTATAATTAATTTTACCACCATCTGGATTGATTATTGATATCAACCTTCTCATGTCATCATATATGTATTCTCTTTTCCAACTTTTACCATCTATATACCAGCTCTCACTATTTAATTGTCCAAATGGAGTATAATTAAGTGTAGTAGAGCTATTATTCCTATTGATTTGGCAAGGTGCAGTATATACATAATTACATGTATCATAGCTATATGTAAAAGTAGTAGTGGCCAAAGCACCACTAACTATTTGAGTAGTAGAGGAGCTTTGAGCTATATTTTTATCATATACATTACGAGATATTGGCCTATCTATATTATCATAGCTATAAGTCTCTATACCAAGTGGACTTACCTTTTGATATAGACGTCCCAAATTATCGTATTTAAGATTGTAAGCAGTAAAGGTATTATCATATGGACTGTGAGCGTCTTCTATATAAGTAGTCAATCCATTGGATATATAATCAAAGTTGCGTATATTACCATTAGCATCTGTAATGCGTGTGAGTTTGCCTATTATATTATAAGAATAATTAGTAGCCTGAGGTATACCATTATTATATTCTATCACTTGTATCAAATTACCTCTGGCATCATAATTATAAGTCTTTTTGTGTATTGTCTTGGCATTGTCACTAGCTGTCACGCTTTTACCATCATAATCATATGACACTATAGAGTCTCCACTCTTGATCCCTATCACTCTTCCAATAGCATCATAGGAGTAAGTAGTCTCACCATTCACAGGCTTCTCATTGGTATATCCATAACCATAACTTTCAAATGGCATACTCTTACTAATTATCTGAGATAGATTATTATATTTAGTTATCAGAGTTTCAAAAAGTTCTGGTGATTTCTCTATCTTGGTCTCTACTTCACGTCCCCATGAATCATAAGCTATCATGCTACGCATAGTATTGGCTAAACCTACTTTACTGCTATATATATTGAATCCTGATCCAGTATACACATATG
>JAYTYR010000006.1:0-1334 GCA_043742265.1 bacterium
ATTGAATAAAAAATAAGATAAAAAGTATATGATAATCAATAGATTAAGTATAAGTAAGATATACAACGGAGTGTAATAATAATATGAAGATTAGTATCCATCAGCCCCATTTTATGCCATATGAGGGTCTATTTGGTAAGATGAAAGCCTCTGATTTAACAGTGATTTTAACAAATACCCAGTATGTAAAAGGGGAATATTTAAACAGGGTGAAAGTGTTGGGGAGTTGGTGTACGTTAGATGTACTTAATAATAAAGCACCTATGTCAGAAATACTGGTTAGTTCTCTTTCTGTAGCTAAGATGCGTACTACTGTTTTAACTAATTTGTTTACCCGTGCTAACCTCATTAGAAACCCCAACTTGTTTGACCTTAAGCAGGCATTTGATAAGTTAATAGATGTCCATTTATACCGCAGTAATACCATACAATTAGAAACTCTCAATATCCAACTGCTACAGATTATGTTGGACTACCTTAGTATAAAGACTATGATTTTCCCTATTAATTATCAACCTATAGGTCACTCCACCACTGCTAGGCTAATGTCAGTGATTGATGTGATTAGGTCAGATAGCAAAGAGATTCGTTATTTGTCGGGGGTAGGTGGACTTAACTATCTCAACCCAAAAGAAGTTCCGAATAATGTTCAGGTATACGTACAAGAATTCAAAGAAGTCCCAAATGAAAACTCAATGATGCAATTAATTGCACTAAAGGGTAAAAATGCAATTAATTGCATTGTCAATAATCAATCATGGAAACCACTAAGAGCATTATGATTAAACGTAAATGGAGCGAGGCCTATGCTAGAAAGGCAGATGCATTTGCTAGTACTAAAGGTTGGCAACAAGAAGCCCTCCACATATTAAGCCTAGAACAATTCAAAGGCTTTAATGTTTTAGACTTTGCTTGTAATACAGGTAGGTTTCTCCAGTTAGCTAAACCGAGGTTCCCCTCTTTAATGGGCTTGGGTGTAGACATTAATCCTAGTGCCTTAATGATAGCTAAAACCCGTATGCCTCACTTTATTTGGGAGACTAGTTTATCCAATACACCTGATAGCACCGTAGACTACACAGTGTTTATGCATGGTATTAATCAAGTCACCGACTTAGAACATACAATGTCTGAGATTTGGCGAGTAATGAAAGAAGGGGCTGGTATCACAGTAGTTACTCATAATCCTTGGCACTTCAAGTTCTTTGGGATTAGAAATCTATTTAATGGCTATAAGTCAGACCCCACCATTATTAGAGAGCCTACAAAAGGTCAGCTTAAACAGATTATGTGGGATAACGGGTTTCTTTGTACCAGTACCTATTGGTTTGGGG
>JAYTYR010000007.1:0-1446 GCA_043742265.1 bacterium
TTGAAGTTGTGCCTATATCGGGGCAAGAAACAGCAGCCATAGGTCAGAACGTGATTGGAGGCTTAATTGATGAGCTTAACTATATGTCCATCGTGGAACATTCTAAGTCAGCAGTAGATTCTGGTACCTATGACCAAGCGGTAGCTTTGTACAACTCGATTGCTAGACGGCGTAAATCACGATTCCTTTCTAATGGTAGAATGCCAGGGATGCTATGTCTTGTTTCTTCAAAAAGGTATCCAGGACAGTTTACTGATACTAAAGAAACTGAATCTAAAACCGACCCCACTATCTACATATTCGATAAGAGAGTTTGGGATATAAAGCCTGAAGGTAGTTTTGGGATTGAACGGTTCCGTGTCTTTATTGGGGACGAGTCAAGAAAACCTCGCATCCTCGGTAATAATGAAGCTGTGGAGGCTAAAGACCGAAATTTGGTTGATAATATCCCATTGGAATTCCAAAAAGACTTTGAAAAAGACATTATTAATGCGTTACGGGAGATTGCAGGACAATCTACTCTTAGTAAACACCCCTATTTTACTAATTTAGAAGCCATAGCAGCCTCTATTGGGGTTGTACCCAGCATATTCAGTCGGGAAGAAGTAGACTTCAGTGAGAGGACCCTACAAATCTATCCTAGCCGTATCTACAAACCAGAACTGCCTAGATTTGCTCATGTGGACTTATCCAAATCCAGTGACCACACAGGTATTGCTATTGGTACTGTGACTGGTTTTAAGAAAATGGCGAGAGATATGGCGGATGTGGAGAACTCTATAGAAGAAATACTGCCTATGTTTCGATTTGACGCAGTGTTAGAAGTTTCACCTCCCAAGTCTGGGGAAATATTATTCCACAAGATTCGTAACATCTTTTACTTGTTGCGAAAAATGGGAATGAATATTAAATGGGTCACATTTGATAGCTTTGAATCTACAGATAGTATGCAATTGCTTAGACAGAAAGGTTTTCTAACAGGCCACTGCTCAATGGACATCACGACTAAACCATACGACTGTGCTAAGACTGCATTTTATGATGGCAGGGTTAAGATACCTGAATGTCGTAAATTAATGCTAGAAATGGCATCTCTAGAGAAAGACCCTAAGACTAGTAAAATAGACCATCCCCCCCTCGGAAGTAAAGACGTGGCTGACGCGGTGGCAGGGGTTATCTATGGTCTTACTATGCGTAGAGAGATTTGGGCACAGTATGGTATATCACCCACCGAGTTACCCCCCTCAGTATCAGAATTAATGGCAAGAGAAAAGAATCACAAATCAACCTTAACAGGGAATGGAGTTTAGTAATATGATTTTAATTGAACGAGTTCAATACACCCATAAAGGCTGGTTTTTACTCTGTCCCATCTACTGTAACCCCGCTCAAGGAGACGGTATGAATATTACGGCTAGGTTTGACTATATAGACTGGTGGTTTGAT
>JAYTYR010000008.1:0-17901 GCA_043742265.1 bacterium
CGAGTGTGGCATCTACTATTTTATTAATTTTTTTAATGGCCTTCTGATCCTCGGTCGGGAATAAATTGGATAAAATTTTCATGTAATTATTATACCATAAACACAGACGGGATGCCATATGGACAAAAGAGATATATACTTGTTAATAATTTAGCGTATTTGCATCTTTTTTAAAAATTTTATGACCTCTTACAACCTCTTTACCACTCTACCTTTACCCCCATACTCATCGATCTGTACTGCGACGCGGTCACCGACAAAGACTTTGATCTTGTTAACCCTCATACGTCCTCCTATATAAGATATCAAATTAGTATTATCATCAAATCCGATACGAAAGAGTGCGCCAGGCAGCGCCTCTATGACTCGTCCATTCTTAATCTCTATATCATCTTCTGGCTCTTTATCTTTGTAATTATTAAATCTCCTTTTATACTTCATATTTATTATAATATACCACAGTTTTTGCTTTATTCATAATATTATGCTTTTTCTATATGTAGAGCTATGATTTTATACAAAAGAGGTGTCCCCACGGCTTTATGCGCAAGAGTATACATGGCTATTCAGTTTTGATATGTATTTTATTTGAAATTATTGGGAATGTATGCGACCACATCGGCATGAAGCTGGGTACTGCTGAGTCCACTCCAGTGTACATGGTCATAGTCTTTGCAAAGTCTGATATGCCTTTACCTGCTAGGTCTTTGACTATACTTTGACTATCTATTACCCACTTTATATTACCTTTGTACTCCACACCTATGGTATAAGTGCTGGTAGAGATACCATTTTTAGTATAAACTTTTAAAGCGTCGTAATCAGCAATCTCTATGATGTCTACTCCATTATAATCAGATATATTGGCTTTGGCTATAGATTTTGCCATCTCAAACTTTTTGATAATCAAAAAAGTACCTTTTACTTTCTGCATATAAGTTTTCTGGCTTTGATCTTTCTCTAAAACATCTTTATTATTTGTTCTGGTAAAAATTATATTATCTTTTACTATTACATAGCTATCATTTTTATAATCTTTGATTTTTTCTCTTATCTTTGCTTCTAGATCTGGCACTAGCTTAGCTTCTGCGTCTTTGATATCTTGATCTGAAATTATATATTTTTTACCCATATCACCACCTGTCATCAGGTCATTACTTTTACCATAAAAGTTATTATATTTAACATTGCCTTTAAAGCCTGGTATGGTAAATTTTGATACTGAAATATTATATTCATTGCCATATGTATCCGCAATGGCCATCACAGACACAGATCCTGGGACATTGTCTACCTTACCCGGCACTAAGATAGAGCTAGTTATGCGATATATCTTGCCATCTGATGTCTCCAGTCTCGTATTCTTTACTAGCTTTTGTGCATGATTATCATTGTTATTATATATAGTTACCATTCCTTTAGCTTTTGCTTTTACATCTACATAGCTGGACTTTTTGATATCCATACTGGATGTCTCTGATACCTCATATGTCTCATACACAGTCGTACTGGCATTGCTGAGTGTCAATTGTCCATTTTGATTTACATCTATAGATCTGACTTTGATGATGACGCTGGCATTATTAAATTTATAAGTGAGCAGATAAAATGCAGTGACTAATACACCCAAAAATATCAATGTATATATGTAGCCCTTATAACTTTTCTTTGCACTTTTTATACTCAAGGGCCTTCTTCTGTATGTATATATATCTTCATCTGTGTGGTCATCTTCATCATCACGGCCTGACCCTCTATTAGCATGACTGTCGCCTCTCTCATATGCCTCTACTCTACTGGACAGATTTCTCTTATGATCTGGCTCTCTATGTCCTCTAGACAGCTGCTCAGACACTCTATCGGCATGCACACGCTCAGAGCGTACTAGAGGTATACGATTAGTGCCTGAGCCCGAGCGTGTTGTGCTTTTGATGTCTTTCATCGCTATTTATTATAACATGTACCGGACGATACCGCTTGTCATTTCTAAAGATAAACTGTGTATAATTATATTGATTTAGTATATCACTATACCAGCCTTTCATATGTCTCATCTCACTATTATCTATATCATGTCTATTGTCTGTGGTATCAAACTTAATAATAATTTTATTTGGTATAGGATCTATGATGTTTATCATTTCCATCATATATAGCACACCATACAGATATCTCAGTCTATCTTTGCCATGTGCATAGCCATAATTATAATCATGTGTGTGTAGCTTGTCACCAGTATCTATATATGATACATTTGTATTCTCTCTATTTATTTTTATTAAAAGATGCGGCTCCATATTTTTGTCTTAAATATATTATACTTCAACAAAGACAGATACGCCAACAATTTATACACTTATCACAACATATAACATTATTTACCAGCTACCACTAGATCCACCACCACCCGATGATCCGCCACCGAAAGATGATCCACCACCGAAAGATGATCCGCTCCCACTTCCAAAACCACCAGAACCAAAGTCAGTATTTTTATTTGCTCTGTAATTTTTAGAAACAACATAATCAAACAATAATCCGATAATCGTTAAAGCAAAAACTAATAAAGCTCCAAAAGCTAAACTCCCTAAAAAATATCCAGCTGCTGCCCCAATGGCTGCGCCACATACTCCACCTTGCCACCATGATTTAGTACTTGAAAATAAATAAGATAAAAAGCTAATAAAAAAAACAGCAAACATCGCTAAAAGTTTGATAATTGAAGCCGATTTATTAGATATATTATTATCATGTTTACTTTTGACATACGTGTTATCGCCTTTTAATATATTTACTATTGTATTTATTCCTGCTAATGTGCCACCGTCATAATCATTAACTTTATATTTAGGCAATATCAAATCCTTGATAATACCATTCGCCATCAAGTCTGGGATAATACCTTCTAGACCATAACCGACCTCTATACGTACTTTATGCTCTGTCGGTGCTACAAGTAAGAGTATGCCATTGTCTTTACCTTTTTGGCCTATACCCCAAGCTTGGAATAGTCGTACTGCATAGTCCTCCACCGTATCACCGTCTAGACTTTTTATAATTACAATTGTTACTTGATCAGTAGTACTAGCCTCTAAAGCTTGTAGGGAACTTTTAATACTAGATATAGTGCTAGAGTTTAAAACATTTGCATAATCATATACATAATCATTTTGGCTTGGCTTTGTAGGGATATTTATACCAGCATATGCAGGTATAGCCACACAGAGTGTGGCTATACCTAATATTAATAATCTCCGAAGGAGAGCTTTCATAGAAAATAATTACAAATTAACTTTCGGTGCAGCTTCTGAACCTTTATCACTTTTAAAATATTCACGGGCGGACAGTCCAAACATGCGTGCGACGAATGATGAAGGAAATGTCTTGGTCTTCAAGTTATAATCCTTCACACCATCATTGTATCTCATGCGCTCTACTGCGACACGATTCTCTGTGCCTTCTAGCTGTACCATCAGATTGTTAGCACTGTCTACGGACTTTAATTGAGGGTAATTTTCAGATATGACGAGTAGTCTAGATAATGCAGAGTCCACGCCTTGAGCTGCTACCACTTTATCATTGACAGTACGAGCACCAGCGTAGGACGCGCGAGCATTGGCTAAGGCAGTAAATATGCCAGTCTCTTGCTTCATTATACCTTGCACAGATGCGACTAAATTAGGGATAAGGTCAAAGCGTCTCTGATATTGGCTTTCTACTTGAGCCCATTGACCATCTGCTTGATTATTCATAACCACGAGACCATTATAAGTGCTCATTATATACATACCTATAATAAATATTACACCTACCCCGATCCATAAAATTTTATTTTTTAACATATATATATTATTTTAAATTACTACTTTTATATTATACCATACTTTTTAAAATCTTTGCTAATTCTTTTACAAGAATATAGTCTACGCTATTATCTGAAATACGCTCGCGAGCTATCTTTAATACTTCATTATAAAGAATCATATGACCGTTATGCTGCTTTTCTACTGGCATAGTGTGATAGCTGCGTGCATTGTGTAGCTTGTCCGCCACACTCACCAGCAAACTCTCTATCATGCCAGTACGTAGATGCTCTAGATATGCTAGCTTGCGCTCACGATAAGGTAAAGACTTGTCCTCAGTCACGCCGCGCACTATATCCGCGACTCGCTCTCCACAGTCACGAGATAGATCGTCATATGTATATTCAGGTACATCCTCTAGAGCATCATGCATGAGCCCGGCTATGATTACATCTTCGTTATAATCAATGCTCTTATTATCTATCACGCTAGAGAGTAGCATCGCCACACCAAATAGATGCGATATATATGGGGTATTTACATTATCATGTCTAGTCTGATCGCGATGTAGATGTGTAGCTAGATCTATAGCTTTTAATAATCTTTCAGATGGGATGGTCATATTAATTTGTGTATAACTTCTGTTAAGAATTTATTATTTATATCATTTGGTCCATAATTACCACATTTTAAATTATTATCATTGGGTATATATTTAACATTATATAAAACTTTATTGACACTTTTAATTTTTAAAACTATTTTACAACCCTCACCAGTATCACCATTGTTAGTATTTACATACTCATTAATTTTTGTATCATATACTGCTTCACCGGTGGCTTTGGCACCATTTTTGGTTTTGATCAAATATTTAAACGATGTAGTAGCTTTATCATAGATGATGATACGTCCCCAATTATTAGTTTTGGTATTTTCGTACATATACACTGCTATATTATTTTCTATTTGCTCTTTATTTGCATTTTGTCCAAATATTTCGTCTATATCGCCTTCATATATATAGCTTAACTGATTCACATCCAGACTTTGAGCTGCCATAAGCATCGGCAAAGCTCTACCTATTTTTAACTCTTTTTCATAAAAGAAATTACATGCCCACGCTACTATCAATACCCATACTAGCACCGTCACTACTTTTTTAATTTTTTGTATTCTATCTTCTCCCATGTATTATATTATAGCATAAAACTATTACTTATAATTATATACTTCCTCTGTTTTTTGTATAATAAACTTTTTTACTTTCTCTATGTTTAAATCTTTTTCTAAGATCATTTTTATAGGATCTTCTACAAGCTCATTGAAATAAACTAAAGATTTTAATATCACAGAAATATCTATATTTGGATACTTAACTTTACATTTTTCTAAAATAAAAAACAAACTTGTACCAGTGTATTTAAGTATAAAATATAAATCTATATAGTCCTTACTAACCGATCTACTACATATAGCTGACAATTTCATACAAGCTATGTCTATTACACTAGCAAATTCAAAATACTCATCTTTTATCAAATATTCTATCATTTTATATTCATAATAAAAAAATGAAATCTTTATATCATTATCAATGAGAACTGTAACTGTTTGATTTTCTAATTGTACTATCTGTACTATACATCCATTGAATACTTCATTGATCTCAGAGACTAATTTATTTTCGTCAAATTTATTTTGTGTAAAAAAATCAAAATCAATACTATCACGATGGCCCAAATATAGAGCTAATGCAGTACCACCAGCTAGGTAAAATCTATCTTGCCATATGACTAACTTTGGTAATATATTTATTCTATTTTTATCTAAAATTTCGTAATGCATATTTTATAAATTATTTAAATTTTTGTTTAATTATTATTTAACATTAAGCGCCAGAAATTATAAGACTTTTTGTTCCAAGAATTACTATTGTTTTCTAAGACATCTACTATTTCATCTTTTTTATATAAATTAAAAAGCAACGGCCAAGTATCGTAAGTTCCATATTCAAGTATCCCACTTATGATTATTTTTTTATTATTTTCTTTATCTAATTTTTCAAAATCATAAGACCAAAGAAAGGGTTTAAAGGCTAATGGTATCATATATATATATTATATCACAACTATGTCTCTATACAAAACAAATTCAAGATATCTTGAATACTATCTTAACTTAAAATCGCCTTGATACGCCTCACACCTGCTGACACCGCTTCTTCTTTTTGTATCTTGAATATTCCTAACACATTTGTATTCTCTACATGTGGTCCACCACAAAGCTCCATAGAAAATAAATTATCGTTTCCCCTCCTTTCTCCTTCTCCGATCCTATAAATGCTTACTTTATTTTTACCTTCGTTGTGTTTTTCATTTCTAGTATCTTCTACTGCCTTATATTTATCTCCGAAAAGACCAATAGCGCCACGTGCTATAGCATCTACTACTGTAGTCTCTTCGCGTATAACTGGTAAAGCTTTGACTATATTAGAATTTATAATATTTTCTACCTGTTGCTTTTCTATTTCTGTTAATTTCCTATCAAAAGAAAAGTCAAAACGCAATCTCTCTGTAGTTATATTGCTACCTTTTTGTTCTACACTTACACCCAGCACTTGACGTAATGCCTGATGTAGCATGTGTGTCGCTGTGTGATACTTGATCTCCATCTCCCCATCACCACTGAGACCTCCTTTAAACTTCCCAACAGACGCAGTACGAGACTGCTCAGCATGTGCTAGTTTTAGTTGGTCAAAAGTATGAGTATCAACATTTATATTTTTCTCTTTTGCAATTTCTAGTGTAAGTTCTATTGGGAAACCAAAAGACTGAAGGAGATTGAAGGCTTCTTCTCCTGTCATTAGACTTATTTTACCACCTTCTACACCGTCTTTATTCCAGAATTTTCTTTCTGCAATCTTTTCAAATTCTTTAATACCATTCTCAAGTGTTATTCTGAACTTACTTTCTTCTTTATCTGCAATCTTTTCAAATTCTTTAATACCATTCTCAAGTGTTATTCTGAACTTGCTTTCTTCTTTATCTATTTCTGTTGTTATAGTGTTTCTTTTCTCCTCTAAGTTTTTGTATTCATCTTTATAATAATCTATAAAAGTAGCAGAGACTTGCGACATGAAATTATCATGTATATTTAAATTACGAGCATATCTCACAGCTCTTCTAATGAGACGACGCACGAAATACATTTGATCTTTATTCCCAGGCAACACTCCGTCGCCGATTAAAAATGTCGCAGCGCGTACATGATCTAAAATAACACGATACGCAAAAGTAGGATTCTTTAAATCTGTATAAGTTACCGCAACATCAGAAACATAAGATACCCCAGAAATGTTTTTTAATATATTTTTAGCTCCGTCAAAGACATCTATATTAAACATATCAGCATCATCTCTGATAGCTGCAACCCAACGCTCAAGTCCTGATCCATGATCCACATTCATCTGTGGCAAATCTTCAAAGCCTTGATCTGTCTTTTTATATTGCATAAACACATTATTCCCAATTTCCATAAATCTCCCACAGTCGCAATTAGGGTGACACTTTTCATCTTTCCACTTACTATTAGCATGTATATTTTTAATATTTATATCTATACCATTTATATCTTTTATTGTGGGATCAAAGTCATAAAACATCTCAGTATCAGGACCGCCAGGCTCGCCTATTGGCATATTGGCAGGCACTCCAGATCGCGACCACCAATTTTTCTTTTCAGAATAATAAAATATATGTTCGGTAATACCATCATTGATGCGGATGCCATCTGTTTCAGGGCTATCACTAATACCAACTGCCAGACCTTGCTCACTAAAAAGCTTTTGCCATAATTCAGCTGAAAAGTTATCTCGTGGCACACCTAAAGAGCTATTACCAGCAAAGCAGGAAATATAAAAATTATTTAAATCCAAATTATACTCTTTGACAAAAAATTCAAACATCCAAGTTATCTGTTCTGTTTTGAAATAGTCACCAAAGCTCCAATTGCCTAGCATTTCAAAGAATGTAGTATGCCTATTATCTCCCACCTCTTCAATGTCCTGAGAGCGAAAACATTTTTGTGAGTCTGCGATACGTTTTCCAAGTGGATGAGGCTGACCTAGCAGATATGGGAGCATCGGTTGCATGCCAGAGCCAGTAAAGAGTGTGGTCGGATCATTTTCTGGTACTAACGGAGAAGAAGGAATAATAGCATGCCCTTTACTTTGCATAAAGACTAAAAATTTATTTCTAATTTCATTTACAGTTAACACATTTTCCTTGATTTTATTTTCTTCTGTCATGTGTTTAATATAACATATTTTTTATGTATTTTCTACTTTCCTTCTTTCCATTTTTCTATGTTGGCGTGATGGCCTGAGAGTAGTACCTCTGGTACTTTGTATTCTTTGTTTTTATAAATATAAACTTCTGGTCTACCATACATAGCGTGGCTACTCACTCTATTCTCTTCTATACTCTCACTGTTGTGTAGCACACCATCTATATGGCGCGATATAGCATCTATACATATCATCGCTGGCAGCTCACCACCAGTGATCACATATGGTCCTATGGACCACTCACATACAGATCCCACCCTCACCCCTACTCCATCTACAAGATTTGGAGATGGGTGCCACTCATGATTTAAAATTTCTAATACTCGACTATCTATGCCCTCATAACGCCCACAGATAAAAATAATATCAGTGTAGTCTAGTGCCACTTGCTGTGCTATTTGATTATTAAATTGTTCTTTACCTGGTGTAAATATGACAGTCAATACTTTTTTATTTGAAATAGTATCATTTTTTTTAGATTTAATTTTACTAATTCTTTTTTGTATATCTTCATAACACTCCATAATAGGGTCTACCCACATGACCATACCAGGGCCACCACCATATACTCTACCATCTACTCGACCATGTTTATCGTTGGTATAAGTACGCAACGCATATATAATCACCTCTATTACTCCATTTTCTATGGCGCGACCTATAATGGACTCACGTAAATATGAATCCATTATATCAGGGAAAATTGTGATGATATGATACCGCATTATTGTGTCTATTCCTCTTTGTATACTGATTGACCTTCTCCACTGCTACCACCCAGCATCTCACGAGGCTCGTTAATTTTTAAATTGACGCGTGAATTATTTTTCATACCTACTACGCGTAATAAAGTACGTATCGCTTTGGCTGTAGCACCCTGTTTGCCTATTATTTTACCCATGTCAGCAGGAGCCAGATCCAGAGTGAGAAGTACGCCCATTTCGTCTACACGTCTATCTATTTTGACTTGATCAGGATTATCCACCAGTGCTCGTATGACATAGTCTACGAATTCTTCGTCTTTGTGCATATATTATTGTACTAAATACATAAGTAATTAAAGTTGTATGTATTTTATTTATAGTTATATTTCTTAATAATTTAAGTATAACTACATTATATCAAAGATTTACTTCTTTGCTTCTGACTTTTGCACAGGTGACTTGCGGGGGAGAGCATTTATTTTGCGTCCTTCGATCACACCTTTACTGATAAGCAGATTAGTAACAGTATCTGACGCTTTCGCTCCTACTGATAACCAGTATTTAACACGATCAGCCTTACACTCAAATGTGCCAGTTTGTACACCGTATGTGCCTAATATCTCGTTGAACTGTGTAGTTTTAGGCTTTCTCTGATGAGGCGTGACTATTAATCTGAAATGCGGGTCATTCTTGCGACCTATTCTTTGTAATCTAATTTTTAACATCTTTATATCTTACCATATTTCTATATAAAAAGAAAGGGCCCACAGCTGTCACCTGCCGACCCTTCGCTCACCATCCATTGCGCTTCATGGAAAACAGAACGCCTCACACCCAGCAGCGTAGTAGCCAGACCTGCGGCACATCATCTGCGAGCGTACCCAGCTTAGATATCAAGCCCAGCTTGAGAGAGCTTTAGTAAAAGTATCGTATCTTCTACCATTTTATTTTTGACCCAAAATTTTTGCTTTTCATCTATTAGCTCCCCGATGCCATTTAATAGTTTATTACTTTGTATAGATTGTAGCTTTTCTACACACACTTTTATAAAGTCTATATACTCTAAACCTGTCCTGTCTTTGATAATTTGTACATTAAATTCAAAATGCTTTGATAAAAAATAATGCACATCGAAAATATCGCGAGTGGCCTCGTCCATCCTCTCATACATAGCGACCATTTTATGGGCTACCATATATTCACTTTGCATTACTTGCATATCTATACCCAGATAGCTTTTAACTTCGTATAGAGAGCCAAAGTTTCTTTTGTTTATATCTATCTTTATATTATGAGCACCAATTTCATAAGACAATAAAAAGAATAGGCTATATCTCTTATTGTCATCTTGCCTTATCCCTCCATACTTCTCTAAAATCTTTTTTATTTTCTCTCTCACTTTCTGTAATTTTTCTATTTTTACTTTATTACTTAATTCATTTTTGATCTCAGTATTATCATTATCTATTAAATCAAAATCCAAGTCCACCGAAAATCTAGGTAAATCATAAAATAAATACGCCATAGTCCCACCTTTAAAACCTAAGGCTTGTGCTAGTTCATGATCATCGTATATATCTTTTAATATCCTTATTAATATTTGTCTATGTTTATTTTGATTTAGCATATATTCTTATTCTATAATTATTATTCTATATATCATTATTTCCAATATACTTTTTATAAAGTCTCTCTACTTCTCTTTCTAGATTTTTGTTCTCATATATTTTGACTAGCTTTTTTATTTTATCCCAGTCTGTATCACGTAAATTATCAAAATGATATTTCTTATTCAAATAAAGAGTGTCTAGTATCGCTCGCTCTTTGCTAGCTACATAATAGCTACCATGTTTGATTAGACCTTCGTGATTTAATAGAGCTGTATCCTTAATTTTCCTAAAGTTTATCTTTTGTCTATCTGCCACTATATCCAAAGTTTTATAAGTGGCGACTTTTATACTATTATAATTTTGAAAGACTACACCTTCAGCTTGTAGTACAGTCTCGAAGCTCACATAGGCGGGCTTGTATATTTTAGTCGACATCTCTGCTTTGTTATAGCTTTTATCCTTACTGTACAAGCCTTTCCTGATATGATACATATTACCTGCTGTGATAGCATAGCTCATATTACGTGCAAAATTACCTATCTGCTTTTGATTTTGCATTAATAATTCTTTAAAGGTCCAGACAGTTTTATCTGACTTGTGCGTATTGATATTTAACATATATACCCTATATATTACACTATTTGTAATATATAAGTCAAGTTTGTCATTTTACTCTTTGATAATCGATCTGTCTTTCTTCTAAATTGGCATTGGCTACTTTGATTTTTATTTTATCACCTATATGGAATTCTTCTCCTGTTCTTTCTCCTATTATACAGCCTTTCAATTTGTTATAATTATAAAAGTCATCTCCCAGACTACGCAGTCTGATAAATCCTTCACATTTACTTTTTTCCTCTTCTACATATATACCCCATTCTGAGACACCAGAAATCACTCCTTTATATGTATTACCTATACGCATGGACATATACTGTACTTGTTTATATTTGATACTACCACGCTCAGCGTCTGCTGCTTCTTTTTCTCTACTGCTGGCCATGAGGCAAAGCTTGTCCATGGCACTTTTCTCATTGGCGAGTGCTGGATGTCCGTCGAGTGCCCGCTGTAGCAGTCGATGTGTGAGCACGTCCGGATAGCGACGTATAGGTGAAGTAAAATGAGAGTAAAACTCAAATGCCAATCCATAATGGCCTACATTCTCTGTACTATATACTGCCTTTTGCATTGATCTGGCAATTTTGACTTGTAGCAGATCCTTTACTGGCTGACCAGCAACCTTTATCAACAGATCATTCAAATCTTGTGATGGTATCACTCCATCTATCATGCGTACTTTATAGCCAAGTGTACGAATAAAAAGCTCGAGATCATACATCTTTTCACTGTCAGGCTTGGCATGTATACGATATATACATACAGCAGTAGCAGCACTCTTTGTGATGTATTCACTCACATGCTTATTAGCCATGAGCATCCACTCTTCTATCATTTTATGTACATCCTTTCTTTCTTTGACATATACATCTACCGGTACACCATGGGCATCCAGCTTGAACTTTACCTCTTCACTATCGAGTGACAATGCACCATTAGCAAATCTATAGGCTGTATATATTTTCGCTATACGATTAAGCTCTGTGAGCTCCTCATAAAATAAACCTTGTTTTGCATCCATTATATCTTGGGCTTCTTCATAAGAAAATCTTTTGGAGGAATTAATCACCGTACGACCAAACTTTTTGTTTATTACATTCCCCTCTTTACCCACTTCGAATATAGCCGCCATACACAGTCTGTCTTTGCCCTCTACTAGACTACATAGATCATTGGATAGTATTTCTGGTAGCATGGGTATACATCTGTCCACCAGATACACTGATGTCTCGCGCTCTATCGCTTCACGATCGAGTGCGTCACCAGTCTTGACATAATACGATACATCCGCTATATGTACACCGATCTCCAGATTACCATTGCCTAGCACTTTATAACTAATAGCATCATCAAAGTCCCTGGCATCCGCTGGGTCTATAGTAAAAGTAATCACATCTCTATAGTCCATCCTACCCTCATAATCACTCTCAAGTATACCTCTCTCCTTTATCGCCTCGCTCTCTGCTATCACATCTGCGGCGTATTCATTGCTAAATCCTTTCTCTAGGGCATAGGCTAGCATCTCTGCATCATTGTCTCCAGGGCGACCTAGTATCTGTGTCACCATACCAAATGGAGGTCGTTTGTAGTCTATCCACTCCTCTATGATCACTGCGACTTTATCACCATCCGCCGCACCGTTAAGTTTGTCACTCGGGATTTGTATCTCGGTATACATCTTCTTGTCTTGGGGTACCAAAAAGTATGCTCCGTGATCCATTTTGATAGTCCCTGCATAGGCATATTTACCGCGCTTTATTATAGACTTGATGATGCCGTACATACCGCCGTCTACATTTTCCCCTACTATTTCTACCTCCACTGTATCACCGTGTAGAGCACCATGTAAATTAGAGTGATCTACAAAGACTGAGGCCAGGTCTTTGTTTGCGATATTATTTTTTGTTTCTTTATCATTAAAATTAACTTTGACATATCCGTCATATTTAGACGTGATAGTCATGTATCCATTTACAAGGTGCCCAGTAATTATGCCCATTTTTTCTAAAGTGTTGTTCATGCTTGTCTGGCCATAGCTTAGTGCAAAGGCTAACTTATATTATAACATATTTTTCTAATTGTTTTATCTCATCTTTGGTCATATTTATATTATAGCTTAGGCACCACCTCTAGAGAAAGCTTTATACCCAATAAAAAGAGCCACACGTATGTGGCTCGCTACTTTTAGGTAGCACTGCGTCGCTATGCGACGCAGATGTCAAACATGGCTCTGCGGAGATGATACCTCCGCAGAGCCATCCCCAGCAGCCCGGACAGCAGCATGAGGAGTGAAGCTGGTTCAGGGACCGGCGACACTACGGTACCAATCATGACTGATCCATCATAAAACGTGTCCATGCGGGAAGACACGTCACCCGAAATTCCAATCCCAGAAATTCTGAGCGTGGCAAGGTTGGCCGTTGTGGCCGTGCCCTGCCCTGTCAGGGTATATTCTGGTATGATGAGCCTCCCGTTAAAGGGGTCCATCCTCGCCGTCATCTCACCTACGGCACTGTTAAAAGCTATGCTTGCGCATAACCCAAAACAGTTTGACGAGGACATCGTCATGCCCACCGACCCCTCTATCGCCACCACCACTAGGGTGGGGCTGGTCACGCTGAAATTAAGACTTTGTCCCCCTATTATTTTTATACTCTCAAGCCTTATGGCCTGACCAACGGCGACGTCAGGGACAAGGTTCGGTATCGGTATCGATATCGATACCGGGCTTATGCCGTCACACTGCCCACTTATAACGTTCGGGCTTGCACAAAGCCCGAACACGCTTGAAGACACCGAAAAATTGATCGGGTCTCCAAACGTGTATTCCACTGCGTTCGCTGTGGGCATCAGCCCACAGAGTGCGATGATGACCCCGAAGGCCCTCATCAAAGAAAAAAACCCTTTATAGTCAATCATGGGGTACCTTACCTTTCAGAATGTTGATAAAAAGTATCTACCTTATAATATACCATACTCACTGTCAATGAGCAAATTGTTTATACACAATGTGCAAACTAAATAGCTGGTGACATACCTCTCTCATATATCACTTCACGTGACACTCTCTGACCATTTGTATAATTACAAGAATTGTATCCAGTCGCTATTATCTTTAATATATTTTCATCTTGTACACTTTTTTGTACTTTGATATCTACACATACATCTGCATTCACATTCTTTATACTAAATCTGTTTATCATACTGCGTATATTCAAATTGTTTGTACTGCCTTCTATATATCTATGAGCATCACCCACATTGGCAGCATTCAATGTGTCTTTATTCACAGAGAATCCAGCACATCTCACGCCTGATGTGTATTGATTAGCTTTTGGGTATGTAACTCCGCCATCTATTACTTGTATACTATCCCACCCATCGTCACTACCCAAGAAGAATCCAGACTTTGTCACTTTAGCATCTGCTATTGCACCTCCATTCATATACACTTTAGTCGGTGGAGAGTTGGGGTTGGAGCCTGACGTCAAATATTGGTCCTCATAATACTTTACACACTCTATACCTAGATCAGCATTATAATAGGCCTTTACACTTTGATCTCCCATATTGGCTATTTTTATCTCTCTATACATGAGTGAGTATACAGAGAAAGATAGCATAAGCACCAAAGAGCTCATCATCATAGTCATACCGAGTGTAAAGCCATTGTTTATTTTCATATTTAATTTATTGCTTTTAATATAGCTTTTACTTCTACCTTTTTTAATTCACCTTGTGTATAAAATGATATACCAGAGGTCACTAGCAGCTCTGTGTTTTTATCTATTACTGCTGTGTTGTTGTATTGTTCTACCTTTATGTATCTAGAATATCCACTTTTAACTTCTCCTACCATGCCAGCTACAGTGGCACAAGTATAAGGCCCAGCATCATGTGCATACATGCCAGTACAACTAGTGGCGGCTATGAATTGGTCATAGTCTACATTGCCTGCAGCATTGACCACATTGTGTAAACCTATCATGTCTATAGCACATGAATCAATGCATCTATCTTTCATCCTTTGTACAAATCCAGTACTCACAGGCACCCAAAACTTGTCCATATTGCCAGCATCACATTCACCATTTTTAATACAAGAGAGAGCAGCATCAGCTCGAAAAGCCTGCACCATCTCTATGCCTTCCTGAGCCAGATTATTAGCTACTACTTTCTTTTGTATATAATCAAATTGACTATTCATCTTAAAGGCGAGTCCCAGTGGTGCCACGAATACCAAAGTCAAAATCGTAATAGATACGAGTGCTTCTAGCATGGTAAAGCCACGATGCAGAGATATATTTCTGAATGATACTCTCCCTGATGATGCGAATGACTGTGAGACTTGTGATCTTGTTGTTTTATCTTTCATATATTTATCCATCTAATCCTATAGGAGTGACGGCAGTCTCGATAAAGAAAACCTTATTTATGGGACCATTCTTGCCATCAAGCTTTTTATTTATACCTGTAGCTTTGACTATTATTATGGGCTGTCTAGCATCAGACTGGTCAGTGCCCTCAGCATAAAATCGTAACGACTGTATCTCTATATCATTACTAGTCAGCCTGGTATTACTGACAAAGTCACCGTTAGTATCATATGTAGATCTGATGATACCTATTCCGCCTGACCCATCTGTACCCATATGATAAGAGGCAAAAGTGTTTATATCTGCCCTAAATGTGATCCTGGTATTCCCACCTTTATTGGCATCAGGAGAGCCAGTATCCAAGCGGCAATCATTCGTAATCACACTAGCTGATCTAGGAGTGGCGTTATCCACTACGAATTGGCCTGTAGAAAGAGCCAGCGCGGATCCATCAGCATCACAACGGAAATTGGTACCCAGCTTCATCTCTCTCTTGAGACTTTCGACCGATACTATCAGATTATTTATCGCATGCTCATTACTTTGTAGTCTTTTATTCACTGTCGATACCATTAAAAGTATAGAGACGAGACTGACAGCTATGACAGTATACAGAGAGACAGACACCATCAGCTCGATAAGTGTAAAGCCACGATTATATCTTTTAGTATTATAAAGTATTTTCATATTATTTATAAGCCGGCTGGATTTATTAGATCCGCATAGCATACTCCATCTCTCAACGTAACTATACCGACAGAATTGACCTCGAGACACTTTAAATCAGGAATATCTTTAAAAGATATAGTGACACCTATAATTTCTGGATGTGACTTTACATAGAGGAGGCTAGTCAATGTCAATGCTGCCTTTGTGCTAGGCCTTACGAACACTATATCCGCTGACCTATAATTACAATCATAACCATGTGTCACACATATAGACACTATCGAGACTTTATCATCATAAGATATACGCGTACCCGCCAGCTGATCTTCTGAAGCTGTGTACACATGATCTGAGGCTGTCACCCAGGTGATTGTATTGGTGGTGGCGATATCATAAAAAGCAAATACAGACTTTGTCGCTCCTACAGGTGTCAGATCTATATGTATGCCGGCGCCACCTATTCTAGCTCCACTCACTGTGTCTCCGGCTGATGATCCATATACAGCCAGCTCTTTGATATATACAGCCAGCTCATTCACATAAGTGTTCAGCTTGATTTTGATAAAGCCATTTGGATTTTGCATATATGATATACTAGCCAAAGTAAAAAATATACCCATACTGACTATTACCTCTATCAAAGTAAACCCACCATGCAAAAACGTATTTCTTTTAGCTCTCTCTTGTGTGACGTATGATCTGAAGGTATGTATCATGTATATATTATAGCATCAAAGTCCGTACATAATTATAGATTGTATCCCCAATATATCTAAATGTAAAGTATATACGAGTAGAGCAGCGATAGCGATGAATGGAGCAAAGGGTATTTCTACTTTCGCAATGTTTTGCTCATGCGTTACTCCCGCCTTACTGGCAGATTGCTTGTGTATCATCGTCCACACCATTACCATTATCGACCCGATCCAAATCGAAGAAAGGAATATGCTAATACCAGAAACTAGTCCAAAGGCCCATCCTACACCTGCAAATACCAACACATCTCCGAATCCCACCCAGCGACCGCGAGATACAAAGAATAGTAACGCATAAGGTAACGCGGTGAGGAGTCCGCCTAGTATCTCGACGAATGCATTATCCACACTGAGATGCCCATATACTATACCAGTACCCAACCCCACATATGTATCGATGCCTGGCATCCACAGCCTTGTCATAGCTAGTATGAGCCCAACTATGATGAGAGAGAGTGACAGCTGTATCGGTACTATTTTATGTCTAATATCATAAGTCGATATACACATGAGTAGTGTAAATACTATCATATCCAATGAGTATCGTAATATATACACATACATAGGCATGGTATCTGACACGACATACATATCAAAGATAGATCCACTTGTGACATGTGACCATACGATGACGCCAATAGCACCCATAGCCAGCTCTACCCACATGTATTGACTGGAATATTTACTATTACAAGTATAGCACTTACCACCCCTGATGAGATAGCTGATTATCGGTATATTGTCCCTCTTTCTGATGGGGTGTCCACATGATAGGCATTGGCTCCGAGACAACAATGACAAGGCATTGAGCCTTGTCATTATCACATTCGCAAAGCTACCTAGGCATGCACCAACGATGAATGCGAATATTGACATAGATTATATTTTACTTAATATATTTTTTAATATATTTATGATTAATTATCTATATCAAACACACAGTCCCAATTACCTACTACCGAAGAAGCACAAACCTCAGGTGCAGTACCTCCAGTACCTATACCAGACATATCTA
>JAYTYR010000009.1:0-8786 GCA_043742265.1 bacterium
AGAGGTAAAGAAGTTGGTGCTAGTACCTGTAGTATTGACAAAAGAAGTAGCAAATAGATTGGTGGAGGTGGCGGAGGTGTTTAGGAGATTGGTGATCCACGCATTAGTCGTAGTAGCTTGAGATGTAGATGCGTATGTCATGACTAATTTAGTAGATGTAGCATTACCACTTGTGTCTGATAGACTGGCGGTATTCTCTACCCAATTAGTACCATTCCAGTATAGTGTACTGTTGGTGACTGTACCTGAGGCTAGAGATCCAGAAGATGATACATTGATCCATTTGGTGCTAGTGCCAGTAGATGATAGTATCATACCTGTAGTACCTGTGGCTCCAGTAGAGTCAAATAGCTTGCTAGTGATAGCTAAATTGATAGCTGTCAGATTATTAATAGTAGCAGTAGAGATATTAGCTGATACTATAGAAGTGAGCCCAGTGAGTGAGAGGTTATCAGTGCTAAATGTGGCCGATGATCCAGATGACACCGGTATATACATTGGCATAGATAGAGAATTCCCACCGAAATTACCGACGCTGTCCTTGCCTGGTAGTCCTGCATTGCCTTGTACACCTTGGAGACCTCTAGGACCGGCAGGCCCTGGTATATATGCATACTCTTTGTTTATTGTTTTTACTTCGTGTACTACATACTCGGTGACGGTGGCGGTATTGTTTACTACTTTTATATTGTTGGGGGATACTACAGTAGTATCGCTGATATTGATAGTATTATTTTTGGTAACTGTAGGCTTGTATGTGTTATTATTACTTATTTGTGTAGTGGTGGGTAATGGTCTAGCTACCAGATTACCATCCTCGTATTTACAAGCTAGTTTCTCACCTTCTATAGTCGGAGCTATAACACAAAAGATGCCTGTAGAGATATTATCAAGGAATGATTTCTTGCGTGCTGCTTCGACAGTGATCAAAAGAGCCGCAGAAATAAAAATAAAAATAAAAAAGGAGGAACATAATTTGTAAAGTAATTTCATCTATACATTATACTTTATAAACAGAAATATTGTTAAGAGTTATTCACAGATTATCACTAAATCTCTTCGACATGTGACCATTCACCTTGATAATTTTGTAAAGCTTGGATAATAGGACCTAGTCCTCCTTCCATTATTTTCGGTAGACCATGCCAAGACTCTTTGATCCTATGATCTGTCACTCTATCCTGAGGGAAATTATAAGTACGTATCTTCTCGCTTCTATCCCCTGTCCCTACCTGACCTCTCTTCTCATCTCTATTCTTTGCACTGTCTTCTATCTCTTGCCTTTCCTCCAGTCTAGCTTGTAGCATATCCATAGCCATCTCTCTATTTTTTAGCTGCGACCTCTCTACTGTACATCGTACTGATATACCTGTGGGCTTGTGTATCAGTCGCACTGCCGTCTCTACTTTGTTTACATTTTGACCACCGGCTCCACCTGATCGTGATAGCTCCATCTCTATATCAGCTGGATTGATAGTCACTTTTTTGACTTTCCTAATCGGCATGACGGCGACGGTGATAGTGCTGGTGTGTACTCGTCCATTCTTTTCTGTTTCTGGTACTCTCTGTACTCTATGCACACCCATTTCATATTTAAAAGCATCATAAGCACCATTGCCTTTGATTTCGAATGTCACATCTTTGTATCCACCCACGTCAGACAAGCTTTCGTCCAGCCTCTGCCATCCCCAATTATTTGCTAATGCATAATTTTGATATGCTAGTGCCAGCTCCGCTGCGAATAGCGAGCTCTCGTCACCTCCTGCTCCGGCCTGCATCTCGACTATCATACTTTTCGGTTTTTCTTCCACTTCTTTTTCTATATCTGCTATACTTTTTATCTGAGACTCTAAATCAAGCATCGCTTGATTTAGATTTTCTATTTCTTTGTTGGCCATAACCAACAAAGATTCATCTGTCTCCTCTAAAAGCAGAGATTCAGTCTCTGCTTTATTTTTCTCTAGCTTAAAGTACTCCTCTGCTAGATATTGAGTACGAGGGTTATTTAGATATTCTTGCATATATAATGCAAAGCAATGCTATTTAGCTACTGCTTTGGCACGACGAGAGTTGAATCTTTCTAGACGACCAGCAGTGTCCAACACTTTCTCTGTACCAGTATAAAAGGGGTGACATGCGGCACATATTTCTACTTCTATCTTGTCTTTGGTGGACGCTACCACATAGGTAGCTCCGCATACGCAGCTAGCATTCACATTATTTTGGCTTTTAGGATGTATGTCTTTCTTCATAGTCATCATATGATAGCATTTTTTATAAGCTTTTGCAAATACTTTTGGTCGCCCACCTTCTTTATTATTTTTATAGCTTGTTATTTATTGATCAACAATTTTATCTGATTATCATATTTGTCTGCTATTGCCATCACATCATTACCATAAAACTGATAGGAAGACTTGCTAGCATTACCACATCCAGCCAGATAGCACACTGCTGCTCTATGCTCGGCTGTGCGATCCTTGGCTGATGCACCATTGTCTTTGAGTAATAGCGACGAGGCGGCAAAGGCATCTCGAGTGTTCCATGGGCTAGGGGGGCTATTGCCAGTGACTGTTGTGATCTTGGTTTTATAAAGTATCCAAGTACTAGGTATAAACTGGGCTGGACCCATCGCTCCACCATAGCCATACCACTGTTTCTTGCTGACCTTTTGTGTATCGGGATCTAGTCCAAGCTCGGCACAGATAGTCTTGAATATAGGTTGATCGCGAGTCGGATGCATATCCTCTTTCCAATTCCCTTTACCTACATTCTTTCCTAAATTACTTTCTACTGTGATGATAGCCATAAGAAAGGATGCCCTCACTCCAGTTAGTGCCTCCATGCTTTTCGCCAAGTCATAGGCCGATCCGAAATTGATAGCTGTCGATCCAGAAAGCTCAAACATCGCCGCTCTCACTTTGGCTGCTTGAGTTTCTCTATCTTTGAGTAATGCTGTGTATAGTTTTTCCTGACCTTTAGTCTCTGTGAGCAAGGTATTTTTTTCTGCTTTGTCCTCAGTAATGCGCTCCTTTTGTATCAAGGTTTGCTTCTTGAGTGCGACTTCTTCATCTTTGTTATCTTCTAGATCGGCTGATACCTGCTCCAGCTCAGTCTTATTTTTACTTATATCTGTCAAGCTATTATTCACGGCCTCTTTCATATTATCATACTTCTGAGTGTTCTCGACAAACTGTGACAGCGACCCGCTATCCAACAAAAACATAAAAGTGTTCTTATCATTGTTCATACTATCACTTCTAATCACAGAGGCCAGGCCTTTGGTTTCTAAATCTATCTTATAGGATAGTACTCTGATATTATCTTTTTTCTCGGCTATTTTATAAGAAAGATTATTGATACTTTTTTCGCGGGTTTTGATTTCTAACTCGCTTTGTTTGATCTTTGTATCCAGTAAAGTCACATCACGTGATAACGATTTACCCTCGCTCTGTTTCTGTTTGATCAATTCTTTGTGTGCGGCTATCTCAGCTTCTAAAGATGAAAGCTCAGCTTGCAACTCCACTTTAGTCTTCGCAGCAAAAATAGTAATACTATTAAAACTTAAAATAAAAAAAATAAACACAAATAATATAGTGACTTTCATGTATATAGTATAACATAAAAACAAAGAATCCGTGATGGATTCTTTGTTTTTATGTTATACTACTCTGCGATCGCTTCCTCTTTCTTGCCTTTCTTTTCTACTTCGATAGCATCCATGTCTAGTACGGCAGGCACGGACAGATCTTCTTCGACTTGTGCGACCACTGAGGCCACCACATCATCAGGATTCACATGATACAGCTCTACACCTTTTGGCAAATTTAAATCTTTGACCAATATATTACTATTGAGATCCGACAAAGCTGATATATTTACATTGATCTCATGAGGTAACAGTGTGGGGTCTCCTGACACATTGAGCTCATGCAGCACTTTGACTAGATTGGCACCTAGATTTTTGACTGCGGCGCTATCACCTACGAATACTAAAGGTATAGCCACATGTACCTTTTGACCTTTCTCCACTACATAAAAGTCAGCGTGTATAAAATGACTTTTGACTGGGTCTACTTGTACTTCTTGTACCATTACATTCTCTGTACTGCCATTTACAGTCAAGCTAATTACACTGGACTCACCGGCTTCTTTGTATGCTTTTTTAAAGGCTATACTGTTAATAAAAATAGGAGTAGACGCTGCATGTTTACCATACATCACAGCTGACATCATGGCATCTGCTTGCTTTATATCTTTGCCATTTTTGTTTTCACCTTTATTCCTTAATTCACCATTTAATGTAATTGTCATAATCTATACATATTAGCACACTTTTTACTATTTTGCAAAGCGCCCCTTCTCTTCTTTTAAAGCTTCTATACTTTCGTATTGATATTTATATTTGTATCTCTCTGTTATTTTTGACCCATCGACTGCTATAGGATATGAGTACCCCGCCCATACACCAGGTGCAGTAGGCACTCGGCCTCTGGTCATATGCCAAGCGATAGCAAATATAACGCGAATCAATCGCACATTTATATTTATTGCCTTCTTGCCTAGAGCTTTTGCCATATCCTCCCCTAGCACTACCGGACCTGATGGGCATATATTATAAACTTCATACTCATCTTTTACCTTTTCATCTAGGGCCAGCATCATAACTATATCTGTGACATCATCTTCGTGTATATATTGGCGTAGCCATCCCACTGTCGATGGCATGAAAGAAGTCATGGCTACTACTATTTTATTAAGTATGCCTTTTTGTCTATTTAAACTACCAGAAAGTACTGACTGTAGGGAGAATTTATTTATGTCATGGCGAAGACGTGGACCGGTGATTGATGCTGGTCTCACTATCATTATCATCGGTTTATTGGTAAAATCTTTTAAAGTTTTGGTACTCAAAATATCATACTTTTCTTTGAGATGCTGTTCGCATACGCGTTTCTCTTCGGCGTATAAATAAGTAGTCTCACGGAAATTATCAGTCTCTTTGTATTTATAATCTTGAGTGTTGTCTACAAAAGCTCCGTAGGATGCCACAGTAGAAAAGTGTATGAGCCTTTTCATGTAATCTCTAGAAAAAGCAAAATCGAAAACTTTATCACTCCCTACTATATTATATATCCACGATATATTACGCCCACCATATATCTCTCTGATCTGCCAAGCGGTATGTATTATTATCTCTGGCTTGATAGAGTCGGCCAATATTTCCCAATTAGTACTAGCCAGATTACCTTTTAAATATACGATTTTATCCTTGTTAATATTATTTTTAGTGAGTTCTGTCTCATCACTCTTATCTATGGCGAATATCTTTTCTATATCTTCACGCCTAGCTAACACGTCCACCAACATCGCTCCTATATATCCAGCAGCTCCGGTGATCATTACTCGTTTTTTGTCCATATATATATTATATACTACATACCAGTTCGTGACAAGAAGGTACGTACAGTACGAAGTATGATAATCACGTCTAAAATTATAGATCTATTTTTAATATAATATAGATCGTATTGCAGTCTCATACGTGTTTCCTCTACTGTCTGAGGTGGCTTGTCTTGCATGGTCTGAGCCCAACCAGAAAGTCCAGGCTTGATGGCATATCGTATCAGATAAAATGGTATTTCATTTTGTAGTTTCTCTCCTAAATCTGTAATGTCAGGTCTGGGCCCGATGAGTGATATGTCACCTTTAAGTATAGAAAGTAGCTGTGGGAATTCGTCTATTCTGGACTTACGGAGGAAGTGGCCGATACGTGTCACTTTATTTGTATTATCGGCTTGTTTTATCCATTTACCAGTGTCACTGTGATTCATGGTACGATATTTGTAAAGATATATATACTTACCATGCAGACCCATACGCTTCTGTTTGATAAATATTTCTCCTCCATCCTCTCTTTTAATAAGCAAAGATACGAATGGGTGCATTATCATCCACCAAACTGACAATGGTATAGCTATTATAAGATCTAACACACGCTTGGAGAATTCATAAGCTTTGGTATTAAACCCAATATTTTCAAAATACCAAAAATACCCCACAGATGTAAGCGGCATACGACGGAAAACTTCCTCATACATACGTTTCAAATCATAGAGCATGATACCTTCAGATGATAAATTATACAGATATGGCAGTAGTGGTATGACTTTACTATTCCTCGCATCTGATACGATAATTTCTATTTTATTATCTTTGAGCACTCTTTCTAGCTCTGATATATTGGCACTGACACTGCTATTGTGTCCATTCTTTTGGACTAAACCATTGTCTACATTAAGCTCTATATGATTTACAAAATATATAGGGAAATTTGGCGAATTATTAATCATCTCTTTGAGTTCATCAAACTCCGTCCCCGATCCTAGCATTAGCGCTCTAGCTTTATTTACTATCAAGCTATTATAAGAAAGTATGTGGAATAACGATACTAATAAATATAAAATAATCGCCTGTATGAGCATTATCAGCTTTGGGTTGATATTACTAGGATTGATATAAAATATCATCACCCCAATCAGAAAAGTAGAGACAGCTGAGTAAAGAAGTAGAGTGATTAGCTTCACACTCGAACGAAGTTTATTAAGATCATAAAGTCCAGCCACATAATTAAACAAAATAAAAATAAAAGAAACATACAAAAAAGCTCTGACGTGGACATAATAAACATCAAAACCTACAAAGCCCAGATGTCTAATAACTAAAGCTAAATATAAAGATACAAAAAATAAAGCCAAGTCGACAATAATAGAAAATATCTGTACAGTACGTATCTTCAAGCTTAACATATATACATTGTACTCTATTTTTTATTGTTTGTATATATCATCGAAGCACATATTCCGAGAGCTATACTTTCAAGCAATAGGTGTGAGCCACCATAGCTCATAAATGGTAACGGTATGCCAGTCACTGGCGATACCCCCAGGTTCATGCCTATGTTGATAACTATATGTATGTATAACCAAACGATTAGTCCAGATATAAAGAGAGCGGCATAATTATCTTGCATATTATACACTCCAACTACCAAATAAAATAGTAAGACTAAATATAAAATAAGTAAACAAGTCGCTCCAACATAGCCCCACTCCTCAGCAAATGCAGCAAAAATAAAGTCCGTCTCATGCTCTGGCAAATAATTCAATCTAGATTGAGACCCATATCCTATGCCTTGACCATACAATCCGCCATGCCCTACTGCTATGGTGGACTGATAAGCATTGTATCCACTATTACGTATGTCACTTAAGGGATGTATGAAATTTATTATTCTATCTTTTTGATAAGGCTTGAAAAGAAATACCCATGACAAGGCTATAGTCACCAAGCCCATGAATAGTAAGAATAGAATATGCCTCCTTGCCGCCCCAGAAATGAGTATCATGCCAAACCAAATAGCGAGTAAAATAATAGCAGACCCTAGATCTGGCTGTAATAGCACTAGTATAAATGGTATTAATAGATAGAGACCCGATATAGTGAGATGTTTGATATTTGCTATCTCTACATGTCGCCTAGAAAAATATTTAGCCAGCAGCATTATTAGAGCAAGCTTCATCAAATCCGCAGGCTGAAATGATACAGTACCCAGATACAGCCACGATTGAGCACCATTGGTAACTTTACCCAGCACAAATAGCGCTAATAGCAGCACACAAGATAGACTATATACAATAACAGAGGCACTAGACCTAGTCATAACAGCATAGTTGATATTAGCAAAGACAAACATAGCTACAAGTGATATCACTATCCATATCAGCTGTTTATAAAATACAGTATGGGCGTCCCCAATAGATGACATAGTCACTAGACCTAGTATCATAATAGGTAGCACTATGAGCATTGGCACTACTGGCCATCTTGTATGTTTTGTTAAGATTTTCCACATTATATTTTATATGGAGCCAAGTATATTTGTACTCTACTATTTTTATTTAAAGTTTCTAGCAGAGGATCTGACCAAGTGATAGTCACTTGTCTCTTCTCTCCACTTGCCATTGCCGGTACCAGCGTCTGCCCTATTGCTTTTACTTCGTCAGCACTATCAGAGATCGTCACTTTTACACTAGCTTCGCCACTATTATCTAAAGTATTATTTACCAAATTAATAAATAATCTTTTTTTATCTTCATCAAATTTATAATCCATAACTTTTACTTTGTCCTCATGTGTGACGACTGTATACATATCGTATTTATCTAATTCAAAAGTGACTCTTATATTATCATTTTTTATTATTTGAATATTGGGTATTATGATAGGCATTTTTATCGCGTCTGGTATATTCACTTTACCAGTGTATCTATTTATCTCTATACCAGCTTTATTATATATTTTGAATGTATATGGCATAGCATCCACTTGTCCACTTTGACTTGGCATATGACCTGATATGTTTGGAGCTTTGCCTACATTATTATTTTCTATCATTGCCATCAGATCATAGGTGTCGTATCCGCTTGGTATGGCTTTAGCATACAGCACCTTGATTTCTGACATATGCTCACGGCAGATTTTTACACATTCACCTTCGCAGTCTATACCTCCTTCATTCTGATTCCTGACACCATCAATACATGATGGTGCTACTATTTTACTTTTTTGATAAAGACTAAAGCCGTATACACTGATAAAGAAAACAATCAACATAAATATAACATACAAAATTAACTTCTTTCTCTGTACCCAATTACTATTATTTATTCTTATATCAAAATTACTTTCATCCATGTTTTTATTATCCATAGTATTTATTATAA
>JAYTYR010000010.1:0-16508 GCA_043742265.1 bacterium
AGATAAGAGATCTTTGGGGGACTTGGCTCATAAGGTTAACGCTAATACAATAACAAGTGAGGTGGCAGCAAAATTAGCACTTGATATTATAAACCCAGAAGAATTGGCTGATTTTATAAATGATTTAAGAGCAGTAAAAACAGAGATATCGAGACGATTAAGATCTATAACATTAATGGATAACACTAATGAACTAGAAAAAACCCAAACAAAAATACAAAGCTTATTAAGTGATTGCGAATCTGTAAGTGCCGCCTTATTAAAAATAAGACCTGCGGGATTAAAAACCTTTAATGCCACTGAGATAGGCACATTGATAAAAACAACAGAGGATGGGTTATCAGATTTTAAAAGAAATAATCCTAATGTAGAAAAAGGTCTTAAAGATGCTGTAGCGGGTGATGATAATACAATCTTGGTAAGGATTTTAAAGAGTGGACTATATCCAATTTATTTTGATTTAAAAGACTATATTAAAGGATATAAAACATTTTTATTATTAAGTCCAAATACTAGACCCTTCATAGAATTTATTGATAATGACCAAAAACATATAAGAGATGGATTTTGGGCTGCTGTATCTCAATTACAAAATCCAAATCAAAATATAAGAATGCACCCTGACGTAGCAAGAAGGGTGAGTGGACTATCTTCAGATGATAGACACAGATTATTGGCTTTGGCAGACCTAATGGAATTATCCAGAGAAATAAAAAGCATTTACAGTTTTACAAAAATAAATGAATTAGCTAAAAATCTACCAAAAAGGCAAAAACCTAAAAATAACGATAGACAAAGAGCAGAAAGGACTACGCCTTATAAGCGCCGTAATCATGCGGCTTACGATAATAATCCTAATAGCCCAACAGTGTCTAATACTTTAGCTATTGGATTTGATCCTGCGACGGCTATACGAAAAGCGGAAGAGGGTCTAGCTCAGTTAGGTGAAAATGATATATAAATATGGAGCCAAAATTACCAGGTGGACAACCAAAAACAAATAAACAACTTTTAACTGAAGTTAGTGATGAAGTTATAAGTATGGCCGGGAGGGGTGTTGCTGATACAGAAATAAAAGCAGAAATAAAAGCAGAAATAATGCGTGTGGTCACTCATATATCTCGAGCAAATGTTAACGATGATCAAACAAAAAGAGACAATCTTGTAACTTATGTGAATGATCTTCTAAACTCAGTAAGTTTAAGCAGCTTGCGAATAACGGATAGTGACTTACATCGTAACATACCTTTGATTGTCGTTCCCATGGCTTCGGTCGCTCCCACTTCTCCTGCACCAGCTCCCGCACCTATTGCATCGGCACCTATCGCGCCACCAACCGCCTCACCAGCAACTCCCACATTGGTGGGCTTTCGTCTACCTGATACTGACGCGCTAAACCTTTTCGTCAATGGATTAAATATAGGCGGAGCTACTGATATAGGACAACTATTAGATGCTGGTGTGAGATTTAGAGAGAAGTTAGAAGAAATATCACTAAAACAGGCCGCTCTGAATAAACAGATAGCAGGCGCAGTAGGTGATACAAATATTAGTCTTGGACAAAGAACAATTCTAACTTATGATGCTCCAAATTACGGGCTTGAAAAGTCTAATATAACCCATGTATTAAATACATCAAAAAGGTTAATAGACAAAATAGATATAGAGCTTGTAGCTGCTGACGCAACAGCGACGTCTCTATTAACTGTGATGCGTGAGTCCCATACAGCGATAGTTAGTGCTTGTGGAATCTTCTTAAAGAAAGCTAATGAAAAAAATACAGAGCTGGAAGCTGCTGCAACAGAAGCTGCCGATAAGCTAAGAGAAGATCAAAAAATAAAAAAGGAAAAAATACTTCTAGAGCAAGAGGCTTATGATCTGGTTATCTTAACTCCACTAAATGACCCGCTATTTGATAAGGATTCTAATTTAGATTATGAGCAAAAAATAGCAATACTGAGTGATAAATACATTGGTCCGATAAAAGATAAGATGGACGAGATGGTAGAGTCTGGACTTTTTGTAGATGATATAAATCATGCTTACACACCTGTCACTTCTGGAGGATTTTTCCGTATCCAGTCAGCTTTTGATAAACTTCTCAGCACAAAGAGATTGGCAGAGGGGATAAAAGATAAAGCCGAGGCTGTCAAAAGACAATTTGATGGCGATCAATACTTTAGTGCTCGTAATGGTATAATCTCCAAAATACAAGAAATAAAAGACAGATTAAAGGCTGCCAAGGATGAGGCGGCAGTATCCGCTGCCAAGTCATATGCAGATACTGTTGTGAACGAATACAATAGGAGAATAGGTCTTGCCAGTAAGGCAAAAAACAAAGTGACTTATGAAGAGTACGACAGCAAGACTAAACAATTAAAGAAAAAAGAAAAAACTGAGGAGGTAGATCTAGTCAAGAATCCAATAGTGCTGGATATAGTTTTTGGTCATTTGGTCAGAGAGATGGAAGAGATAGGTGGCATGGCGCCAGCTGGTACTGTGTCTATATACCAAGCTAGAATAAATGAAATAAAAAAGGTAGAAGATGTAAACAAAAAAATAGAAACTATAAAGAAGGTCGGAGAGGATGCGGTGGCAATAATAAATGTAGTAGTGTCAAAAATAAAAATGTATGGTATAGCGGTAGGAACCACTCCTAATAAGGCTGCATATAGCAAAGCTGTAGCAAATATAAACGCAGATATAATTACTCTTAATAACGATATGAATGCTGTCATGATAAATCTAGGACAGAGTGAGGCTAGCGCTGCTGGCGAGCCAAAAATAATCGACGCCGTAGCTGCCGCACAAACCGCAATATACAAAGCCGCCAGAGAAATAGATAAAGAGCTAAATACAAATAAATCGGGAGATGTAATAATAGGTAATACGGCCAGAGCAGTAGAAGGTTCCCGAGATAGAGGTATTTTTGATAGTGATACTGCATATCAAAGAATAAATATATTACCGTACACCCCACAACCAGCTGCGGCTATGCCTGCTGCCGCTACCTTACCTTTACCATATCCAAATCAAGCCGCACAAACTACAAATTCACACGCACAGCCTACATCACCCCTACCGCCAGCACAGCCACCAATGTCCAACCTATCGAGATATCAAAATCGTGGGGGTGGAGTGGGACCTACAGCGAAGAAATGGGCTATCGGTGTGGGCGCGGCTGTCGTGGTGGCGGCGGCACTATTCATGGCCGGCAAAATGGGAGACGACAGGAGAGCAGAGCGTGAAGCCAAGAGCAAGGCTGCTGCCGCGGCAGCAGCTGATGAGAAAGCAAAAGTAATAGAGGCGAATATTAAAAAGGCCGTAGAAGCATTAAAGGCTACATCAAATAAACCCATAGGAAAAGTAGATACTCCTAGAGATACAACTCCCAGAGCAACTGACGCAAAGCCTATTGCCACTGAAGAAAAAGTAGTCACCACTAAAGATGCGAGTCCTAGAGCAGCTGATACAAAGCCTAGCGCTAGTCAAAATACTAAGTCTGAGAGTCCTACTACTGCCGCTGAGAGCGCCCCCACATCTCGACCCGCAGAGATCCGTGAAGATACTCTGGGGGATTATTATAAGGAGGGCAAATATACTGACTTGCCTGCTGCTATGTCGGAAAGTAAAAGTTATAGTCAATTTGATAAAAATCTACAAAATGATGCTGCTTTTAGCCTTTTAAAAGCACCACTGTTTGAGCTCACAACCAAAAATGGGACATACTTTATAACAAGAGCAGATATGCTAAAGCGTATGGATGGTGGACGAGATCAAAGACCCAAAACAGTAGCAACTGGGGCCGTCGGTGTGATGAGTTGGTATCATGATAAAGACAAAACAAATGAGGTATTTGTGGTATATAAAAGTACAGATGGTAAAAATGCAGGTCTGGTATCTAGGTCTGATATAAAAGCTAATATAGATGATATAGTGGCGCTGACAAAACAATTTAAAGGAAATAAAATAAATAGAGATGACTTGGAAAGAGGATTATTAAAAATATTTGAGGGCGGTAAAGATAGTAAAAGGGTAAACGGTTTGGTGAGTATATGTACGTCTAATGTCAAAAATATGATCGATATCTGCAAAGCCAATTTAAAATTAACAGATTAATATGAATATACTCACTAAATTAGGATTACAAAAAGAGGATAAACTAAGCACATTGTCTGTATTAGGCGAATGTAAAGTCATGGATATATTATCTGGGTCAGAGATACTGTATGTCACCAATGATGGTGGTGACAAGGTCAGACTGGATCATGACACGAGACTGGCGGTGGCTAATGGTATAAAGAAAATATCTAGAGAAAATAGTATGGAGGCAGAGGAGGGGGAGAAACTCGGAGACTTCGTCATGAGGGCTGTGATCATGATGTCTATAAAGGATTATAATGAGCTGATATCATTACGAGAACAGGTGGGCTCTCTATAGATTTTATAAAAAAATAAAGATAGTGTATAATATAAATACAAAAGATGAGGTATGCTATAAATGCAGAATATGGTGTATAATGTATAGATGTCTAATTTAAATACTGAACAAAATAGAGCTGCCAACACTATCGACGGACCTCTACTGATACTCGCAGGGGCAGGAGCAGGGAAAACAAAGACCATCACCGAACGGGCAGTGAACATAATCAAGTCCGGCATAGAGCCTGACGCTGTGCTCTGTATTACTTTTACAAACAAAGCAGCAGCTGAGATGAGAGAGAGAATTCTAAGTAGATTAAAAGAAGAAGGGCTGATAGAAAAAAATGTATATGGCGGTGTCCCCACGATCAAAACATTTCACTCGCTAGGAGTGATGATACTACGCGAGCAATATATATATGCGGGACTACACAAAAGCTTTACTATACTCGATAGCGATGATAGTAGAAAGATAGTAAAAGAAATAATAGAGAGGCTGGGTCTCGATCCCAAGCATTATGATGCGAGCAAGATAAAAAATATAATCAGCAGTGAGAAAAATAAAGGCCATACAGTCACTGACTATCTATCGACAGTAGGCAACTATACTATGGAGATCACTGCGAATGTGTGGCGTGAATATAATGCCGAAGTGAGGAGACAGCAAGCGGTAGACTTTGATGATCTCATCATACGGCCGATGGAGCTGCTGCGTGATAATGAAGCGGTAAGAAACTATTATCAAAAAAGATACACACATATACAAGTAGATGAGTATCAAGATACCAACAATACACAATATCAGCTCACTAGACTGCTAGTAGGTGAGGCTAACAATATATGTGCTGTGGGTGATATGGATCAAAATATATACAGCTGGCGTGGAGCCAATCTCCGCAACATTTTAAACTTTGAAAAGGATTATAAAGGTGCATTTATGATAATGCTAGAAGAGAATTATCGTAGTACTCAAAATATATTGACACTAGCCAATAGGAGCATAGCCAAAAATAAAGCGAGAGCCGAGAAAAATCTTTTTACTAGAGCGTCCGGTGGTGACATGATAGAGGTACTCCCAGCATGGGACGAGTATAGCGAGAGCAGCTGGATAGCAGCTACATGCCAGAGGCTCATCGGGAATGGAGTATTGCCATCGGATATCGCTGTACTATACAGGGCTAATTTCCAATCGCGTATACATGAAGAGAGTATGTTAAAAGCCAATGTGCCTTATCAGCTGCTCGGGACACGATTCTATGAGCGTCGTGAGATAAAGGATGTGCTATCATATCTGCGTGTCGCTATCAATAGAGACTCACTAGTAAATCTCCGTAGAGTATTCGAGATGCCAAAGCGTGGTATCGGCCCATCGACCATAGCAAAAGTATTCGCAAATGAAGAATTACCATTAACTATTTTGAAAAAAATAAATCCAACATATATACTCTTAGATAAACTATTAGAGATGCTAGGTAGCGAGAGCTTGTCATCGACTTTGACTTGGCTCATAATCGAAAGTGGTATAGAGAAAAGCCTAAAAGAAGATGGAGCAGAGGGACTAGAGAGATTAGAAAATGTATATGAGCTAGTCTCTATTACTGTGAGGTATGACCATCTGCCTGGACTAGAAGCTCTCGAGCTATTCCTAGAAGAGAGTGGTCTGCATAGTGACCAAGATACACTTATAAATACTAACCACACACCAATACTCAAAATTCAAGGTGTGAGACTGATGACTATACATGCGAGCAAGGGATTGGAGTTTGAATATGTGTTTATTACGGGACTAGAGCAGGATCTGTTCCCACATATAGATCTAGGAGGTAGAAACAAAACACAAGAAGAAAAAGAAGAAGAGCGGAGACTATTCTATGTCGCAGTTACGAGAGCTAGACAAAAATTGTATTTATCATATGCCGAAGCTCGTACTATATTTGGCAAGAAGGCCATAAATATACCCAGCGAGTTCCTCGCTGATGTAGATGAGGATATCGCTATCTATCATGACATATATTATGAAAAGAGGGGAGAGGAGGAGATAAAATGGGATTAAAAAGTTCACTGTTTAAGTTTATGCTATAATATACTCATGAAATCCAAGAAGCAATACGGTCAGAACTTTCTCACTTCTCCTGCAGCGAGGGCTGCGATAGTGAATGCTGGAGAGATATTAAAAGGTGAGAATGTCTTGGAAATAGGACCTGGCAAGGGCTTCCTGACCGAAGGACTACTCGCTGCTGGCGCACATGTGACGGGTGTGGAGATGGATCACGATCTGATAGATCTTTTAGAAGAGAAATTTAAAGAAGGAATTTTATTAAAAAATTTTAATTTAATAAATCAAGATGCTTTAAAATTTAACACTGATAAAATAGATAAATACAAATTAATAGCCAATATACCCTACTATATCACAGGAGCGATAATCAGAAAGTATCTGAGTGATAAAAATAAACCCGACATGATGGTGATACTGGTGCAGCGTGAAGTCGCCGAGAGGATAGTAACACGTGATGGCAAAGAGAGTGTACTTTCTATCTCCGTAAAGATATATAGCACACCATCTATCGTACATCGCGTATCTGCTGGATCATTTTATCCCAAACCGAAAGTTGATAGCGCAGTACTAAAGATCTCAAATATTAATAATGACTATTTTGATAGTTTTGCAGACCCTGTGGTGGCGGAGCAATGCTTCTTTGATCTATTGCATAAAGCTTTTGCACACAAAAGGAAGCTAATGATAAATAACATATCTCAGACCTCTCTCTACCTACCCACAAAGGAGAAGCCGCTAAAAAATACAAAAGAATATTTTTTAAAAATATTTAAAAATGTGGGGTTAGATGAGAAATGTCGAGCAGAAAGTGTTACAATAGAGCAATGGCGATCTCTTTACTTACAAATATATATATCTACATCGACTCTATCATAGCGTTACTGTTTGCTATTTATTTAGTATACGCTATGTGGGGCTATAGATTGGGTATACATGATAAAAATATAAACTTCAAAAAATACTTGATAATTATATCTGCTTGGGCATTATACTCTCGTACGCCGTGGCTTACAGCTATGAGTTGGGAGTATTTCTCTCCTCATGTCTCCCCACAATCTATAAATCAAGTAACTATTATAAATCCATTTTTGATAATTTTATTTTATCTTTTAACTGTAGTCATAATAATAATAGGATACAGTATGTCATACTTTATTTTCTATAAGTTTTTACAAAGTAAGAAATTACTTTTAAGTGCTACCGCTGTAGTGATGGTGACCATGGTAGGAGAGATACTCAGGTCATTAGTATTTTCTGTTTTTATGTGGGGGTCAGAAAGTAGTATAGGACTGAGTGATACTACCAACTCTATATCAAATGCTTTAGTTTTGACACCATTAGTGAGGCTGGCTTATTTCGGTCATATATATTATTTGACATTTATTTTAATGAGTTTAATCGTTGGAGCTTTTTATTTTTTATTAAAAATATACAAGCACAATCCCCGTCTCTCAAAAATACAAATTATAAAAGCCTTGTTGCCTTTATTTTTAATAACAATATTAATTACTCTACAGTTTTTGTATTTAGAAGTGATGGGTATACAATATCACAAAAGAGAAGTGATAGTCGGCGGTCATGAGTGGCCAGTGACCAATATAAAGTTCTTGGCTGAGGGGGTGGCGACAGCCACCCCCTCCATATCAAGATCACCGACAATACAAAAAGCATCCACTACGCAAAATATACTCATCAACTATCTAGTATACGCATCTAATACTGATACTCACATCACACAAAATATAAATAAATTACTCTCCACTTCCTACTATATAGATAATGAAAATCAAATAGTGTATAAGAGATCAAAGCAAAATCTATATCCATTTTATGAATATTCACCTTATATATTGGACTTTTATTATTATTTGTTTGGCTATACCAAAAAGCCTTTACCTATTTACAATATAAAAGAAAGCAAAGATATAAATGATTTTTATTTTTATAAAACAGAAACGAGTAATGATAAAATAAAGAAAGAAACAATATATAAGTGGCAAGCGATAATATGTTCTGAGCATTATTCTTATAGCTTTATGAAAAAGATAAAGGTTAGAGATTATGACTTTGTAGTAATACAGTCTTCGTTGTCAGCGTGGAAGGGTAGTGATTGGCTTTATGCCAATTTCGTCATCAATCAGAAAATCAATGCTGCTTATCTCGCTATACCCTATATAGTGGTGACAAAAGATGGACCATCATTTGAGATCTATCCCTAGTGGTGGGAGTATTTATGTGGAAATGAATTGACATATGTATTTGATTCTATGTTATGATATATATATGATAGAATTCGAAGCGGGTAGTGGTCATCATAGTGCATATGGTAAAAAGATATTGATAGCTATTATATTGATAGCTATGATTATTATCATCGCGTACTTTACAAATGGTAAATATATATATAAGAAAGAAAATGTCTATAATTATAATGCCGAAGATCTCAGCTATATAGTGACAAATGCAAACAAGGATAGTAACGGTGACGGTATAGAGAACTGGCGCGCCAATCTACTAGGTGCTGATCCATTACAAAATGCGGACAATACACATTATAATGATGTATCAAATGAAAAGCCTAAGTCTCTATCACAGAGTACCACCTCTAACAAAGAGAGAAATCTTACCGAAGATGCTGCCATAAATATATACGCCGCCGCGTCCGAGATGAGAGCAAGCGGTAACACCAGCACGCCAGCTGCGACCGCTATCGGCTCTGCTATCGCTACACAAGCAATAGACGCGACCAAAAACAAAACTATAAATATAGATGAGAGTAAAATTGTAATTAGTAATGATAATAGTAGAGATGCATTAAAAGTATATGGCAACAAGCTGATGACTGCTGTTATCCGCTTGTATCCAAAAGTAAATGAAGCCTCAGTACTCGATAAGTATTATAAAACCAACAACATAAATGTACTCAAAGACTTACAATCCAATGTGGATATGCTGAGTCTGATGATGTCCGAAATTTATAAAATAAATGTACCCAGTAGCGCATACACTATACATATAGAAGTACTCTCTCGTATATCTGGTGCGATAAATGTAGAAAAGTCGCTTATGCGTACCGACAAAGATGCCCTCGCGGCGATGATAGCGCTCCAAGAGCTAAAAAGTTTTGACAAAATAGTACCGGCCACTCTAGCTGATCTCAAAGCTTTCTTTGATAAAAAGAATGTGTACTTCATCTCAAGCGAGCCCGGATTCATAATCAACAAATAATATGAAAAAATATATTTATACTTTAATTTTAATACTTTCAATAATGTCTGGAAAGGGAGAGGTACTAGCTTTTGCTTCTGGATCTACGATAATAGTGGGGGCAGATATCTCTTATACAAATATAGGGGCCTTCATTGAAAATACCATAGACACTGGTGCCAATGTCGCTTCTCAATATGCTAATTTATATAGTGTCAGTAAAGAAAGTGTGCTAGACGGTATATCCTATCAGATGTCCAGAGCAATGATACAACAAATGAAGAATGGCATGGTGAGATGGATACAGAGCGGATACAATGGCAAACCATCATTTCTGATCAACCCAGAACAGATGCTGAGAAACATGGCGGCGACTCAAGCCAAAATGGCGATCACAGACATCAGTAAATATGTCTCAGCCTCAGCCAATGGTATATCCGCAGCCATAGTTACTGATATTAGGAACAATCAAATCAATACCGAGGCTGCATTTCAAAAAAGTATTACACCTACACTCGGTATCACAATACAAAATAATGTGTGTACGGCGGAGGGATTCAGTCTGCTCATAGCCGCCAAAGGTTGGACGGACGCTCAAGCGAGAGCAGCGAGAAATATGCTCTGTGCTTCTGGTATTACCACAGAAACCCAACAGAAACTACTTAATACTTGCTTCAAAGAAAGCTTCGCTTGTGGTGGGTGGAATGCACTTCTCGATCTGACTCAAAATCCCGGAAGAAATACATCTCTGGGTCAACTTGATCTAGCGGTAAACAGGATCAAAACTCAGACTAATAACAAAACAGCTCAGACCACTGCAGAAGTGGCACGTAGTGGAGGCTTCCTCGACATGAAGGACTGCATAAAGTATAAAAATATCACAGTGAATGGTAAAGACGAGCAGCTTTGTGATGAATATCAAAGTACTAGTCCAGGTCAAAAGGCTGTATCTATGATGGGTGAGGTAGTGACAGACCCAATCAAGCAAGCCAGATTGGTAAATGAGATCAATGAGGCGGTTGGCTCCGTAGCCTCGGCTTTCATGAGCGATCTAGTCGGTAAAGGATTTAATGTGGCTAATAAAGCAGTAACAGATATCAATCTCACTATCGCAGATGCTACTAACGGAGTAAACAAATCAATAGATGCTACCTACACTAGTATGGAAGCCGCTATCAAAGACTTTACCACTAAAAATCCAAAGTCTCCAGCATCAGCACCGGCGTATAATGGCACCAATTTACAATTAATACCAATAGACCATTCATCAATCTCTTCAATGTCACGTAGTATGCTAAAGGATATGACTATAGTAGCGAGCTCAAATGAATCTTATATAAGGACAATCAACAGACACATAGAGTTGCTAACTCCATATATCAAGGGACTCAATACTTTAAGTGTATGCTATGACTCTATGGGTGCATCTAGTAACGAGACGACCCTAATAAAGAGTGGTCGTGACTATCTAGTTGATCGTAATGCAAAAATCTCAATAGTGTATACACAAATGCAAAAAGATATAAATATAATACCAGAGAATCTAATAGTATTAAAGAAAAGCATAGATTTTATCAGATCTAGCACAGATGTGAATGCGATGCAGGCCATATATCAAGCATATAATGCACAATTAGAGTCTGGGGATCTGGTGAGGGATGAGACTGCTAGTCGTGCTCAATTCAAATACGAAGAACATGATCGCAAGATCAATGGTCTAAAAGATGAGAGTGGTACATTAGTCACCAAAGGTGACATGGAAGCTAATCTAAAACCAAAAATATCCGAATGTGAATGTATAAAAACTAGCCAAACATGGCACGACAACACTTGTGGAGTCTCTGGCGACTATATAGATCAATACACACATTCTTAAAATACATCATTCGTGTTATCATATATACATGAATAGGCTACTAATTTCCATTTTTATTTTTACTTTACTTTTAAGTAATTTATTCTCTCCACTTATTACTATTGATACAGCTCAAGCCCAGAGTATCGATCGAGCCGTCGATAGTCCTGTGGTAGGAGATGTACAAATAGTAAGGCCTGCTAACACTACTGGAGATGACATGCAAGGAATGAGTGCTGAAGAGCAGGCACAAGGTACTGCCGTATCTGGAGTAGAGCTATCAAAAGCAATAGTAAATGGCGATAAATTACCAGCCAAGCAGCCGAAAGCGGATTGTGGATTGAATTTAGATCCTGTAACATGGCCGAGTGGAATGTTTTGTAAAATTATTAGTATCACATTATTACCCTTAGCTTCTGCTATTTTAGCTATCATCGCGAGGAGTTTTGACTTGGTGGTCAATCTGTCACTGTTCACTATCAACTCTGCCATAGCAGAGAATGGCCCTGCTGGATTTATATATACTTCCTGGTCTATGATACGAGATATATGCAATATGATTGGTCTATTTTTCTTCCTTATATCTTGTGCTTATATGGTGATGGATAAAGGATTAGAAACTAGAAAATATATAGTGAAGCTCATAATATTTGCGGCACTACTTAATTTCTCTTTCCCTATTAGTAAAGCTGTTTTAGACTTTTCTAATATATTTGCTTTGAATATGTACGGTGCGATGACTGATTATAGATACAAAGATAATGCCAATAAGGGTGTGCTGTGGGATGATTATGGTATCAGTTTTGAACTAATGAAAATAATAGGTCTACAAGATCCAATATTAAAGAGTGGTGACGTCAACCCCGATACTCCTTTATTATCTGGTATAGATGGTACCTTTACTATGCTGGCTTTGGTCGTGATGATAATGGCTCTGGGTGTGGTCTTTGCTCAGGCTACTGCTGTGTTTATGACGCGCACGGCACTCATGTTCCTCGCTATTATCACTTCTCCGATAATGTTTATGGGGGGTATACTGCCGCCGAATAATTTCTTTAACATGGATAGTCTTGTCGACTGGTGGATAAAGAAATTCGTCGGCGGAGCATTCCTCGCTCCTGTCATGATGGTCAATCTAGCTATAGCTTTACAAATAATGAAATTTGCCATGGGTTTGACCAGTAATGCGAAAGTATTACCCACAGGGGACAGTCTGATCAAAATAGTTATGATCGTACTTTCTATAGTCGTATTCCAAAAGGCAGTAGAGTATAGTGCCAAGATGCTAGACGGCCTAGGTGAGAAAGCTGCTGCTATAGGTGGCAAGCTCGGCGGCAAGATGATGTCGTCAGGTGTCGCGCGTCCTGCTGCATTTGCTGGCAGAAAAACCGCAGAGTACGCTGGTCGTGGTGCCACTTGGCTGGCAGATAAGACTGGGACTAGTCGCGCACTGACCAATGTGGCTGGAAGAGATAATGCTGCCGGCAAGATGGCTAGAGCAGCCCTAAAGACCATAGATACTGGTAGCAATGCTGCACGTAATAGCTCTATGAATGTACTTGGTGGAGCAGTACAGATGGCTTCATTTGGTAAAATAGATAATATCGTAGTACCACAAGGTGGGATAAACAGAGATAGGATCGAGAAAGAAAAAGATATAGCCGAAGCTGCCAAGAGCAAATCTGATTACGAAGCGGCGACACAAAATGCCATCGCTAATAGTCAAGCAAAAGAATCTAACAAGCGCTTTGGAATAAGTAAAGAGCAGCAAAACGAATCCGAAACACATAACAAAATAGTAGAAACAAAAGATGAAAAAATATCTTTATTAGAAATTGATAAAGATACAGAAGAAAAGAAAGTAGAGGCTCTAGAACAAGAAAAAACAAATATAGAACAAAGCGATGGATTTAAAAGCGCAGTAAAAAAACATCAACTTGAAGGATTGGCTCTGGTCGAGCCCAGGAGAGATGCTTTATGGACCAACAATCAGAGAGCCGTTAAAGAAATACAAAAAGAACAAGATCAAATAGATAGAGACTTACATGAATATAAAGAAGATACCGGTTTAAATGAAATAAATAAAGAACTTTCAGAAACTTATGGCAAATTAGATGTAATTACCAAAAATATAAACAAAGAAATAATATCCCGAGAAAAAGTCATACAAACATCGATAGAGTTAAAAGAAGCATCAGAGAGGAACTTTGCAGAGTCTATGCAAGCCTCTCAAGCTAGTGTGCGGGCCGCAGATGCTTCCACAGAGGCGGGTGAGCGATCAGCGACAATGGCAGCACCGCTAGCACAGATGAGGAAAGCTTTTAAGGAATATGAGGAGGCGGATAAAGTGGCAGATGTTAATAGTCTCTCAGCTGGAGCGATATTAAAAGTATTAACCGAGAAGCCGAAAAAGGTCGACACTATGACACAAATATTAGAAACATTAAAGAAACAAACTACTAATAACTCAACCAAATCAAAAACTTAAAATAAAAATATGCAAGACGATAAAAATACAAGCCTACCCACTTCCCTATCCGAAGGAATGGGAACCACTCAAACGCAAGAATCGAACCCTATACAAACAGCCTATGATGAGGCATCATATGATATGAGGAAATACCTAGAAGGAGAACAATTTGCCAAGACTATAGCTCTAATATGTAGTGCTAACAAAGCAAATGAAAAAATAACAAATGAGGTCAACTTCATTTGCCTTATGATAGCACTCAAAGTGCTAGATTATAATCGTAATACTGGTAAAGAAGTAACAGACATGCTGATAGCGGTAGATACTGTGGCAGCAATAGCATCTCAGATTTGGAAAGATATAGAGGCATATATAATACCCAATATACCAGAGCTAGGACTAAATCATGTAGACGATGGCATCAGCTCTCTAGGAGACACCACAATAAACAGAGCCGTCACCATAAATCCTAATAGTAACGACGAGCATGTCACTCATTTCGGTCCAGATGATGTAGAGATGAGACTAAAGAATATCGGCATTCCGCGTATCACTCTGACTCAGCTATCAGAAGGTGTGTCTTTGTTACACACCCTAAATATAGACAAACCTAATAATACATCTGCTAAAGTCGTAAATCATACATCACACTTGGATCCATATAGAGAGCTACCAGAATAAAATCCCAATGATGTGTTATAATAAAGAAAAGACAACAATATGCAATTCAGGGTACCACAATTCATAGATATAGAAGATAAGATACTAGGACCACTAGGATGGAAGCAGCTCGCTTATATATTAGCTGGTCTCGGTCTTACTTATCTCATATTTAGGGCATCTAGCAGTAAACTCATAGCGACCATATTATCTATTCCTGCCATCTCACTGTTTGGATCATTGGCTTTTGTAAAAATTAATAATAAAGATTTTTTGGAAGTGATGGAGGATGCCTCAAAGTATTTCTTCTCAAGTAAAATATATACATGGCAGCAAGACAAAAATAGAAATATTACAAACAATTCTATAGATCCCAATGTAAATAGTACAAATAATAAAAAAATAGGAATAATAAATAGCAATAGTCCTAGCAAGCTAGGAGATAAAGCCTTTAATGTGGATGTGAGATAATAAAAATAAAAAATGTATGTTATAATAAATAAATGGTAGGTAATAAAAGTCAGGACTTCATACCGATAAATGATATACGCGAGGGTGTAGTAGTGCTTAAAAATGGTGAGTATAGAGGTGTACTTATAGCTAGCTCTCATAATTTAGCACTTAAAAGCGACGACGAGCAGCTAGCAATTATCACTGGATTCCAATCATTCCTTAATAGTTTAGACTTTAACGTAGAAGTATATATACAGTCGCGACGCTTTGATATAGCACCATATATAGCTTCTTTGAGGGCTTCATTAGAGAAGACCGAGAACGATTTACTGCGATTACAAATTAGTGAATATATAGAATTCATACAGCGCTTCGTGGGAGAACATAATATAATGACCAAAAGATTCTTTGTTGTGGTACCTTATTTGCCTAGTATTATGAGCAGCATGTCTAACAAGAGTGATGAATTCTTTCGCAACCGTGAGCAGCTCACGGAGCGTATGTCTATAGTAATACAGGGGCTCTCTAGGTTTGGGGTCAAAACTTCTCAGCTCGCAGATGCCGAGCTAGCAGAGATGTATTATGGTATATTTAATCCGGGTGAATTTAATAAATCAATAGTCAAATAATATGGGATTACTAGATATATTTAAGAGCAAAGACACGACGACAACTACTCCATCGAGTGGTTTATCTAGTATCAGTGAGATAAACAAAGCTGACAACACTAGTCTGCGTGATATGATAGCGCCGGCAGCTATCGGTGTCGAGTCGCGTGGTCTAATCGTGGGTACATTACGCACTCGCAGCTATTTCATTATGTCTTATCCGCGATACCTAAACGATAATTGGTTTAGTCCTATTATCAATTTAGATAAAGTCTTTGATGTAGGTATACACATTACTCCTCAGGACACCACCAAAGTGATGAATGAGCTACAACATAAAGTCGCCGAAGTAGAAAGTCAAATAATTTTAAAAGATGAAAAAGGTCAGACCCGAGATCCTCAACTCGAAACAGCCTTCAAGGATATAGAGGATCTACGCGACAGTCTGATACAGGCAGAAGAAAAGATGTATGAGGTGGGTATATATATTACTATCTACGGTAATGACGATACAGAGCTAGACAAAGTAGAGGGCGAAATTAAAAATATATTAGAAAGTAGACTCATACAATTCCGCCCTACACTATTCCAAGAAGCTGAAGGCTTTATATCTTCACTACCACTTGCCATAGACCAGATAAGTCAGACAACAAAGCTCAACACCACCCCACTCTCGTCAGTTTTTCCTTTTGTATCTTCTGACCTCACTTCTGACAAGGGTATTATGTACGGCGTCAATAGACACAATGGATCTTTGGTAATCTTTGATAGATT
>JAYTYR010000011.1:0-5144 GCA_043742265.1 bacterium
AAAGTTAGTCACAGACTACAGATCACTATCTGCGCTTTGCTATCCTGATCCTATTCATCTCGCGCTCTAGTGGGCTGATGAGACCAGATATATCTTCGAAGGCCTCACCATTAGTGACTACTTCATTTGCTCTTGCTATTGCGGCTTCCTCTGCGGCTATGTCTATAGCATCGCTCTCTATCGCATCATCACAAATCAGAAGTACCTCATTTGGTTTTACTTGTATCACTCCTCTTGTAATAGCAAAGTTGTGAACTTTACCGTGAGTGTTCATAATCTTTAATTCACCTGACTTGATAACTGATATCAAGGGTGCATGTCCTGTTAATATAGTCACCTCGCCGTCTACGGTAGGCACTGTTATGTGCTTGGCAAAGTCATTATATATTTGTTTGTCTTTTATAGAAAAATTTACTTTTAACATTTTATTTGGCTAATACTGTATCTATACCACCTTTCATATAAAAGTCCGCTTCGGGTATATGATCATATTTTCCATCTAGTAGATCGCGAAAGCCACTAATAGTATCAGAGAGCTTTACATATTTACCTTCTGCCCCGGTGAACTGTTGGGCTACAAAGAATGGCTGGGATAAAAACTTTTGTATACGGCGCGCCCTCGCTACAGTCTTTTTATCTTCATCACTAAGCTCGTCCATGCCGAGTATGGCTATTATATCTTGCAAATCTTTATATCTTTGTAACACACGCTGTACACCACGAGCTACATTATAATGATCCTCCCCTACTATCTCTGGAGACAATACTGTGCTGGTAGAGTCTAGAGGATCCACAGCCGGATATATACCTAGCTCAGATAGTGGGCGTGACAGCACTACGGTGGAGTCTAGGTGGGCGAAAGTGTTGGCTGGGGCTGGATCAGTAAGGTCATCCGCCGGTACATATACAGCCTGTACCGAAGTGATAGACCCGTCTTTCGTACTAGTGATACGCTCTTGGAGCTGACCCATCTCGGTAGAGAGTGTCGGCTGATATCCTACAGCCGAAGGCATGCGACCAAGTAGAGCCGAGATTTCGGACCCAGCTTGAGTAAAGCGAAAAATATTATCAATAAACATCAGCACATCTTTGTGCTCCTCATCACGGAAATACTCCGCCATAGAGAGAGCAGATAAAGCTACACGAGCACGTGCTCCTGGTGGCTCGTTCATCTGACCGAATACTAATGTAGTATTTTTCAGTACATCACTTTCCTCCATCTCACGATACAGATCATTACCCTCACGAGACCTCTCTCCCACTCCAGCAAATATAGAGTACCCCCCATGCTCGGATGCTATATTTCTTATTAGTTCTTGTATTATTACTGTCTTGCCTACACCTGCTCCACCGAAAAGTCCGATCTTGCCACCCTTAAGGAATGGACAGATCAGATCTATCACCTTGATACCAGTCTCTAGCACTTCAGCTTTGGTGCTTTGGTCTACAAATTTAGGGCTTTCTCTATATATACTATATCTCTTTTTAGACTTCACTTCACCTAGTCCGTCTATAGGGTTGCCTATAACATCAAACATACGTCCTAGCACTTCAGGACCAACAGGTACCGATATGGGGGCTCCTGTGTCTGTCACTTCTTGACCACGATATAGTCCATCAGTAGAGCTCATCGCGATAGCGCGCACAGAATGCATACCTATATGAGCCGCTACTTCTAATATCAGAGTATCACTCTCTGTCTTTGTGTCTTTATTATTTTTATCTATCAATATATTTATAGATAAAGCGTTGCGAAGTGATGGTAAATTATCTATGAATTCTATATCTACAACTGGGCCGATAATTTGAGTGATTTTTCCTTTGGACATACTAGTGAAAGCTATTATTAATTAATCTTAATTATAGCAGATTTATCACTTTTATCCAAGTTATATTCCCTCTTCTTATTTTTCTTTGTCAATGACTTTGCTGTAATGTACCCCACAGATAAGCAGATAGCAATTATAGCCATCAACAATATCCAAGTCATAGTATTGGTCCATACATATTTTATCATTTCTTCATCTGTAATAGCATGTGATACTTCTTTGACTCTCTCTGATATTATGTTGAAATTAATAGTGCTCTTTTGTGGTGCTGTTTGTCCGTCATACGTTACTTCATTTATAATAGAGTAGGCACCTAAGGCTATATTATCTGTAGGTAGCTGTTGTGCTATATCTGACTGTGTATCTACACCCACAGAGTCCTCTTTGCTATTTAAAGCTTGACCATTATTGTTATAAAGAGTAGTTATTACTTTCGCATTTACTAGTTTAGCATTGTCGTTTTTAAGTTTTGTTAAAACTATTACAGTCTCATTGGCATATAGCTTATCTTTGACTACATTGGAGCTATAGACTAAATCTACCATCTTATCATTATTTGATTTTTCAGGTTTGATGATTTTTGTCGCCTCACCTTTACCTATCACTATAGTAGCTGATCCATTATTACTTAATTTATTTGCTCCATCGGCGTCAAGAATATAACTCTTACCATTTACTGTAATTGTAGCTGTACCTTCTGCTTTGGTTTTAAAAGTTAAAGTACCAAATCTTTTTCTTTCTATTACTCCTCCAGTAAAGCCTGCCGACCTGACCAAGGTGCCAGCATTATTATCTAAACTGTCTGAATCAAGCTGCCTTAAAGCCCACCAATCTTTATTAAAATTCCAAGTATCTACACTGAGCATATTAGAAGGAAACCTGATATCAGCCCTGACTGTATAAAGTCTATCATTTCCTGGGTCTATGTCTATATTTAAAGTTACAGTTTTCCCTACTGTAGATTTTGAGGACTCAGGCGAAAATAGTATCTTGGCGGCTACAGCAGTATGAGAGTATATAGCGACTGCAATAAACATCGTTAGCAAACATATAAGAAGATTCTTATTGAATTGAGAAGTTGTTTTATAAAATTTTAATAAAGATTTATTTTTCATATTATTTATAATTATTTTTTAATAGTAAGGCTTTTAATCTTTGTCCCCCATTTAACCATGAGTAAATTAAAGTCATACACATCTACCTTACCATCACAATTAACGTCAGCTATATTCCTATCATTACAAACTTTTTTACTTATATCTCCTTCTTTTTTACCCCAATTCACCATTAATTGATTAAAGTCATACACGTCTATAATTTTATTATCATTGATGTCAGCACGAAAAGAAATAGTAACTTGTTGATTTTGTGGGACATCTATCTCTTGTTGGCTACCTACTATATAATCAGGTGTATTATAAGTAGTGACTGCTGTAGGGAAATTTTGTGAGAGCTTTATACCTAAAGGGCTATTAAAGGCTGCCTGTTTAGAATCTGTCACCGATCCACCATTTATCAAAACATTATTGATAGTATTTGTAATAGTATCCACTAAAGTGCTCACTATACTACCCCCACCACCACCTCCGCCGCCACCGCCACCGGAAAGTATCACTGTACGATTTGGTATTGGCCTCCAATCAGTAGTAACACATAAAGCCCCTGAGAAGCTGACACAATCGAAATGTAGCCACCCACCATATGCTCCTGCCACCCAAGCATAGCCATCCCACTGACCGATAGAGTTGATTTTTACTTGTTGGGCTGATCCAGTAGCGTTGAAGTTAACCCACGACCCAGTCTGTGAATATGCATAGCCAGACATATTGCCTGTTGTCGGATTTATACTTACTCCGATACTTCCAGAAGGTAGGAAATTAATCCAACCAATTTCATTACCGTAAGCGTTACCAGTGATACCAGTATCAGTAATGGTAATAGCCGTAGTAGTACCCGTGCTAGCACTTAATGTCGGCTTCATATTTACTTTGCCAGATGTGTAGTCATTGGCACATATGATATCATGACACACTAGTGGTGTAGCGGCAGCAGAGGAGGTAATAGTCCCTACGGTTTCGCTAGCATAGACATTATTATTTATAGATAGTACAAGAAACAAAGATAGTGCAGAAACTTTATATATGCTTTTTAAAAAAATATTATTAGACATACTACTTTATAGAATAATAATAACATGATATAATAATAAAAATATTTACTTTGTCCACAGTTGTATGCTATACGTTCGCTTTATGCTATTCATTCGCAAGACAAGGCTAATCTGCATTAGACTTTGAACTCTATCACATCGCCATCCTTTACTATATACTCTTTGCCTTCTGTCCTCACTTTACCTTTAGATTTGGCTTCTGCATATGATCCGGCGTCCAATAGATCAGACCAATACACTATCTCCGCCCTGATGAATTTGTCTTTGAAGTCCGTATGTATGGCTTGACCTGCTATTGGTGCCGTACTGCCCTTGTGTACAGTCCATGCTCTAGTCTCCTCTACTCCAGTAGTGAAATATACTTCTAGACCTAGTAGATTATACCCGGCTGTTATTAGATCTTTGATCCCATCATCATTATGTTTCGTATTATCTATATCTCCTACCAATGCTATACGCATCTCCTCTTTCTCTTTACCTTCAAAATCTTTGAGCTCATCCTCTATCTTGGCATCTACTATCGTGTATCCAGCCCCTGAATCTTTGATGTATTTTATAAGTTCTATATATTTTAAGTTACCACCAGCTTTATATACTATGCCATTATTATCTACTCCTGTTTCGTCTATATTTTTACCTCCACTCTTTTTATTAAGTACATATAGTATCGGCTTGGCAGTAAGTAGGTGAGCATCTTTTATGTCTTCTTGCTCTTCATTATTTAATTTACAAAGTGAGATTAACTTTTCTTCTTCTAAAAATTTTAAAACTTTTTTTAATGTCTCACTTTTATTGACTGCTATCTCATCTCCTCGCTTCACATCTTTATTTAAAGTCTCTATTCTCTTCTTCACTGTCTCCATATCAGCTAGTATCAGCTCCATATTGATAATAGAAATATCCTGCAATGGATCGACTTTCCCATCTACGTGTATTATATCTTCATCTTCAAATATCCTCACTACTTGAGCGATAGCATCAGTCTCTCGTATGTTGGAGAGGAAAGCATTCCCTAGCCCCTCACCAGACGCCGCACCCTTCACCAGTCCTGCTATATCGACAAACTCTATCGCAGCTGGTATGGTATTTTTACTTTGTGAAAAGGTAGACAATCTATAAAGCCTGTCATCTGGTACTGCCACTAT
>JAYTYR010000012.1:0-7576 GCA_043742265.1 bacterium
GCGTACTTTTTTCATTTAGGTAAAAGGATAATTAATCATTTCCTTGAAAAAAATAAAGGTACAAACCTTGATTTTGATTCAAGAACTCAATATTCAGAAAAAGGTATTAAAATTGAAGATAGATTTGAAGAATTTTTATGGCAATATCTGACAAGGTTATTCGCCCACGACATGTCACATGCGACAGAAAGAGTGATGACTCTAGGAATAGATTCGTATACATACAGACCGAAACCCCTAGATCAAGGAGAATCAATATTGATAGATACAGAGTCAATGGAGCAAGAGTTATGGGCTGCTATATGGCAAAAGACAAATGGCCTGGATCTACCACCGTCACTAGAGCTACTCAGCTCTAAAGGTGGAGACAATATGGAGACTTTGTTAAATTCAGATTCTATGTTTAAGAGACTTTATCCAGCTATAGGTAGAGATGTAATAGGTGTGTGTAATAAAGCTGGTAATAGTGAAGATGATTTTATAAAAGCATTTATTAAATTTGAATTAGAAATTAAGGTCTTTAGAGATATACATATTGAATATACTAACAGAAAGTTAAAAGAGCAAGGAGTTGACTATTCAAGGACACAAAATAATGTGCTAATTTCACCTCAATTAAATCAATCCATACATAATGATTTTGATACTTTGATACTTCCAGACCTTATAGATGCTATAAACACCTTAGAAGAAAGTCCAGATCCAAAATTGGTAGTTATACTCAGGCGTATTTATAGAGGGCGTGATAATCCTCGTATATTGCTAGACATCTTCCTCGAAGGAGTCGGCCCATATATAGATAGGATAGAGGGTCGATATAAAGTCAAGTCATGATTTTGAAGGGATTTTATTCGTAGGACTGGGGAAAATCTGTAGTCAGGTATAAATTTTCTAAATAATATCTTGACTTAAGTATAGATTTTTGCTATAATATTTGTATGAAATACATAAGGACTATTAAAAAACATATACAAAATGACCTGTTTAAGGGTAAAATCATAATTATCTACGGCCCTAGGCAAGTTGGTAAAACTACCTTAGTAAAGGAAATAATTGATGAAGCTAAATTAGAAACATCTGATATTTTGTATTTGTCTTGTGATATACCATCCAGAAAGTCCCTCATATCTATGCCTGAGCCAGAAATAATCAAGCAAAATATAGGCAATGTAAAGTTGCTAGTCTTGGATGAGGCGCAGCAAATTGAAAATCTGGGTTTAATTTTAAAAGTATTACATGATGCTTATCCTGAGATACAAATCATAGCCACCGGCTCGTCATCATTCGATATCGCAAACAAAATCAAAGAGCCCCTCACAGGTAGAGCCAAAGAGTATACTTTGTACCCCTTATCTTTTGAAGAAGTGTCGAATGCTAAAAATGACACAATAAAATCAGATTTTGAAGAGTATCGTATGAGATACGGCTTCTACCCTGGTCTGCCTGATGGTCTGCACAATGCTGACGAGTATCTGTCTTTGTTGCAGAGTAACACTTTATACAAAGATATTTTGACTTTAGAAAATATCAAAAAACCTAAAGTACTTGAAGATCTAATCATACAGCTAGCTCATCGTATCGGCACTGTCATCTCGACCAACAGTCTAGCCAATGAGATCAAAACCACAGCAGTGACCATAGAAAGATATATAGACCTCCTAGAAAAGATGTATGTAATCAAGCGCATATACGCCTATTCAAATAATCCGATCAATGAAAGGAAGAAGGGCTATAAAATCTATTTTATAGATATAGGCATGAGAAATAATATATTACATGATCATAAAGATCTTAAATATAGAGGTGATGTTGGAAGTTTATTTGAAAACTATTTTATCATGGAGCGCATCAAGTATCTTTCCAATCATAAGATTTATAACAATAAGTACTTTTGGCAAAATTATAAACAAGAAGAAGTGGACTATATCGAAGAGGCTAATGGTAAGCTAATAGCTTATGAATGTAAATACAAAGATAGAGCTAGTAAGTCCCTCAAAATCTTCGTAGACACTTATCCAAACACAGAGCCACACACAGTTACTCTAGCTAATTATGATAACTTTTTAAAGTAGTACTTTTTATAAATTTTCATTTTGGTTGTATAAAAGTCCTTTAAATAAATAATAATAGTAAAATAAAGTGTAAGGGGAGGCTGCAAAGCTACAAAACTTGACAAAAGTAATATATATATATACTTAAAAGTGGTGGTAGCGATTCTGTATACCTCCCAACTAGTAGTCAAGAAAGGACCCAGTATGAACCGAATTGTTTACCTTGTGCCGTTTTTGTTGGTCGTGGGGCTGCTGGTTTGTTTAGACTTCGCCTTTACGGCAAGGTCTGGACTTATCCAGATCGGAGGATGTGTCGGCGCCCTGCTGGCCGTTTATATCTTGTTCAGGATATCCCTTTTTCATAGACCTTGAGATGTTCTCCGTACAAACCCACATAGTAGCTGTCAGCTATTGTGTGGGTTTTTTAATATAAACTACTTTGTTTTGTTACACATGAAAGTCTTTCTTGATAGCTTTGATCTGCTCTATATTCTTCTCTTCTATCATATTCTTACCTTGTTTTGACAAGGCTTTAAGATCGAGTATGGGTAGATCTTTCATGTGTAACGCTCTACTCTCTAGATATTCTCGGGTATTTTTTGTCGGGTCTTCTAATACTTCTTGGAAAAGTGCGTTTAAAATATATCCTATAATTGGTCCTGGCCTTTCATGTGTAACAGTAATTATCTTTTTACCATCAATTTTAAGCTGTTTCAATGATATCGGATCAGTGAGGGCTTGCTCTATCATAGATTGGTATTGACGAAAGCGAAAAGGCTGCTCTTTGGGTCTACCTGTACCCACTCGATCGCAAATACGCAAATTCATAAGGTCCCAAATATTATCTTTGCCTACATTGGTAATTAGTCTGCGCACAGCAGATAATGTGATTTGTTCTGTATCAGAAAAGAACATATGCCAACGGACCATAAGCGAGACCTTCTCCATTTGATCTTTAGGAAATTTCATTCTCTCCATTATTACACGTGTAACACGTCCACCCACCACATCATGTCCATAAAATGTATAATCTCTCTTCTCTTCTGAGTATCTTCTCGTCTCCGGCTTGGATATATCGTGGAAAAGTGCAGATAATCTCAGGTTGATATCCCAATTTTTGTCTGCTGCATGTTGCAGTGTACGCAGATTGTGTTCCCAGACATCAAAACTATGAGCTTGATTCTGACTTATACCTATACCATTTTCTAACTCAGGGAGGAAGTGTTTGAGTAAACCGATTTCATGTGCAACGATTAGTCCTGACATTGGCTTTGTAGTTATAAGTAGCTTTTTAAACTCGTCTTGTATGCGCTCTATCGCGATAAACTTTAATTTATGAGCATTTTCCTTTGCGCTTTCATGTGTAACGGGATCAATGTTAAAGTCCAGCTGTGCTGATAAGCGTATCAGTCTCATCATACGGAGAGCATCTTCGGAGAATCGATCATTAGCATTACGGACACATCGTAAAAGTTTGTCCTTTATGTCCGATAGACCATTATATGGGTCTATAAAGGACATGTCGTTTATATTTAAAGCTATAGCATTACATGTGAAATCACGTCGAGTTAAATCTTCTTTGATATCTTGCACCCAAATTACTGAGTCTGGATGTCTACTATCTGTATATACCCCCTCCCCTCTAAATGGTGTCACTTCGACAATCATTTCTGTATTTTGAGTGACTACCCCCACAGTCCCATATTCATTATTATAATAAGTATGAGGGAAAAGACTTATTATAACCTCTGGCGTAGCGTTGGTCGTGACATCCCAGTCATGGGGTACTCGACCGATAACTAGATCTCGTACGCATCCACCTACTAAATAGGCTTGATGTCCATGTACTTGCAAGTTTAGTAGCACACTACGCACATCTTTGGGTATACTGTCTATTTTTATTTCCATATATATGGTATATTATAGCTTATACAAGACTTATTTCAAAGTATCGTTTCTTGTGTAACTGCTTCCGTAGTGAAATGGATATCACATCGGTCTTCGGAACCGCTGTTGGGGGTTCGAATCCCTCCGGAAGCACTAGCCTAGTAGTACCTGATCCCATAGCATGTCTACATGCCCTACTCGCCTATTCATATCGATAGAGATAAATGCGATGTCGATTTGCCATTTTTGAAGCTTGGGATGCTTTAGCAAATGTACTTCTATAGCACGACGAAGTTTACGCTGTTTGTGTGTAGTCATATTTTCGGTAGTATAGAAGCTACCCTTTTGCCCGCTTTTCACCTCTATGAAATGTGTTACTCCGCTCTTCTCGGCTATTATGTCTATCTCACTCACTTTATAGTTTATATTACGTCCGACTATGTCATATCCATTCTTGATCAAGTATTGACAAGCTATATTTTCTCCCAACGCTCCAATCTCATTATGTTTGGCCATATATATATATTTATATTTTTAATTATATCACATATCAAACATTAAAAATCATGTTACACATGAAAGCTTTTCTTATAAAATCATAGTCTAAACTAATTTGTGCCACGTGGCACAAATTTTAAAAGACATATTTATACTTATAAAGTACAGCGACGAAATGTCAAATAAGCTATACTTTATAAGTATTTGCTAGATTTTATATGTTTTTTATAAAGGTCAATGTTTACATTTGTAAATGTCTGTTATCCTATTATCCCCATACTTATACACAGGTTGTCTGATAGATGGGCATGGGGTTTGAAAAACTTTGTTTTTTATGTTAATATGTATACATTGCACAAGGGTAGTGTAGATAATACAGCACAAGAGTAGTGTAGACAAATGCGGTGTTGGTTTAGTGGTAGAATACGTCCTTGCCAAGGATGAGACACGGGTTCGATTCCCGTACGCCGCACAGGTTACGTCAAGACTTGACAAATAATTTCATTCGTGTATAATGTATACATATGACAAAAGAAACAGCAATACCCCTACTAGTCATTGGAATATTGATGCTTGTAAATCAATTTGGTTTACAGTCTTTATTCCAGTTAGTGTTACCTTTTATACTTATTAGCGTAGCTGTAAAAGCTATGAAGCCCGTAGTGACAGCCTCTACTGGTGGTCATGGTGCCGGCCATTAATAAATAAAAAGCAATACAAAAGGGTGGGCCTATGGCCCACCCTTTTGTATTGCTTGGCTTTATGTTATACTGTCAACACAAGAGCAGAGAAGTCTTGTATACAGGAAGTCCTGTATTATAGTTTGATATATCGGGATGTGGTGTAACGGCTAACATTTTGGTTTTGGGTACCAAAGACTCAGGGTTCGAATCCCTGCATCCCGACAAAAATTTTGCTTTTATTTAAAAATAGTGTATTATATAAGCATTGCAGAGATGTAATAAACACATGCGGTGTTGGTTTAGTGGTAGAATGCCTGCCTTCCAAGCAGGAGACAAGAGTTCGATTCTCTTACGCCGCACAAAAAATAAAAAGTTGTGCTATAATAAATATATGCAAAAAATAAAGAAATATATTTTTATATTGGCATGTATAGGTATAATTATTGGAGGTGTGTATGTGTATTTCATAGCAGGAAATCAGCTACGGGCGAGCAGGGGATTGAGCAAAGGTAATGACTATACGGTGACTATGTATAAAGATTATCATGTGATGGGCCAGAGCTGTCAAGGAGAGGATACCAACGGTGACTCATATGTGACTTGTAATTTCAGATTACAAAAAGTATCGGACGGAGCAGAGAAGACTATCACTTTACAATGTCCCACCTTTTGGAAAAGTTGGATGTATACCAATTGCAAAGAGCAAGGCATAGTGATAAATCAACAGTAAATAATAGATTAGCTGATAATTTTTTAAAAAATAATAAAAACAATATGGCAACAACAAATAACAATGACGATTTATTAGATGAGGCAAAGAAGCTAGCAGCGATAGTAGCTGAGACCGAGATAGGCGAGAGTATATTGGCTAAAGTGAAAGACTCTGCAAGTGAGCTTTTACATGAGATAGAGGCTAAATCTGAGGCTATTGGACTGGGGTCTGTGGTGGAAAGAGCAGTAAATATAGCTGTAAATCAAGATGAAAAAGTTACTAGTAGAGATTTGAATCAGGATAAAATGGTAGTGGGAGATGTACAAATGATGGCTCAGTCAGAGATCAATGCTCAAGCTGCCGCTGCACGTGCTGCCATGGAGGCCGAGGTGACAAAAGCCGCCACCGCACAAATGGATCAAATGAATCAATCTGTAGATCATGACAGCCAGAGTACGCAATCTTCTGTATAACATAAAAAATGACACTGCCTGATCGGCGGTGTGTGTTAAAAGTTGCGTCCAAATGCAACTCAGTCAGGTGGTGGGTCTGGATGATCTGAGACACGTATTCTTGACCAAGGACAGTCTCCCCGCTTGTGGTAATCCTGGCAGACCCTTTGCGGGGCTCTTCAGCATAAGCAGCTTCCAGACAAAGAAGACACCAAACGGGTCAAAGAGTGACACCAACGGTGGTGAGTAAAGTCCACGACCACAATCGGGGACCAAAGCCAAAGCTACTTTTTCCATGAAGTCTCCTTGCCTGTAGGCAGGCATGACGGAAACGGTTGATGATCTATCTAAGAATAGCAGTCATGATATATAAAAGCAAATCAGTGCGGTGTATAACTTTTATATACGCTATGGTATTCCTATAAAAAAAGAGTATACTGTGTATATACAGCCTATGGCAATAAGTCAAAGCTAGATAATTATGGAAACAATAAAAAATATAAAGAATAATCTTTTTAATACACAAGTAGGTGTGGCTAGTGTGGCTTTTGGGGTCGCTATTATAATATGTGCGATATTATTGGCTAACGGTATAGGTAATATTAAAAGAGCCAATAATACTATCCGTGTGACAGGCTCGACAGAAAAAATAGTAAAAAGTGACAAGGCAAAGCTATCGTTAAGTATAAATCGTAAGGCTGGAGTATCTAGCGGTGATATAGTAGCACAAAACAGACTCTTAATGTTGGATTCACAAAAAGTGAAACAATATCTACTAGATAAAGGATTTAAAGAAGATACGATAAATGTATCTACAGTAGAAGATGTAACTAGATGTGCTATAAATACAAAACATGGCTATCCTGATTGCGATACTGGGGTATTGGGACATGATTTAACCTTAGATATTGACGTAAGCAGTAAAGAAATAGATAAAATTTTGGAATTGTCAAAAGGTATAGCGACTGGTATAGGCGCCTATAATATAGACGTATCTTTGAAGGGGGTAGAGTACTATTATGATAAATTGAAAGATGAAAGGGTGGGGATGTTAGCAGAAGCCACTAGAAATGCTACAGAGCGAGCGTCTGCAATCGCCTCAGCAGGCAATGGTAAATTGGGATCTATAGTAGAAGCTAGCTCAGGTGTATTCCAAGTCACTACGGTCAATTCTGTCGACGTGAGCGACGATGGTAGATATGATACTAGCACCGTAGATAAGAAAGTGACAGCAGTGGTAAGGGTATCTTTTGAAGTAAAGTAAATACAAAAAGTGCGCGAGCCGTAGGCTCG
>JAYTYR010000013.1:0-10719 GCA_043742265.1 bacterium
GTGCCGTTTGCGTAGCAAACGGCACGCAAGTGCTAGCCCTCATCAAACCACAATTCGAAGTAGGTAAGAGTAATCTAGATAAAAGAGGAGTAGTCAAAACTTTAGACATAAACGGTAATGACATTACAGAGATAGTATATGGCGAAGTAATTAAAAATATCAAAAAATCTTTTGAAAATTACGGATTTACATATATAAATCATATAGACTCACCTATTACAGGAGGTGATGGTAACAAAGAGTTCTTAATACATGCTATTTTATAAGTAAAAATATGTTATACTATTATAGTTAAAATATATTAAATCAAGTATGTATATAAAAATAATTAAAAAAATAATTTTAGTGCTAGCATTCACTACATTTCTGTTTGCTATTATCAATCCTAAGTTTGGAAGTAGTGGTGCAGCGACACTCGCTTATTATACACTCTTGCTCACAGCTTTTATAGGCCCTGTGGCATTTCTTTTTAAAGATTTTAGAGATAGAGTTATAGGTAAAGTTTTTAAATTTATTTTGGATATCAGAGCAGAGCTCGGTGTCATTATGGGGCTAGCTGCTGTAATACATGCGTATACTACGCTTTCTAGTAATAATGGATTCTTGGTAAAGATGATATTTTCTTCACAAGTAGTCAACTTGTTTACCTCTCAGATGATGTTTCTCACTTGTGGACTGATCGCTTTTATTTTTACTTTACCGCTACTACTTACATCTTTCGAAAAGGTTAAAGAGATACTGGGTACGAATTGGTATCATCTGCACAAACTTATCTATGTCATCGTCGCTCTAGGTGTAGTACATGGCGAGATGATTAAGAATCGTAGTGGTAGCTGGACTTCTACCGTAATCATATTTGGTCTTTATCTATCTTTACAGCTATACATGTTTTGGAAAAAGAGACAGACTGTAGGATAAAATAATTTTATTCTAAGTGTACTCTCTCTTTTTGTCCAATAATGTCATGCAGATTTGGATGGAGAGTGAGCTCTGGGTCGTTAGTGATTAGATCCTTTGCATATTTGCTGGCTATGTCTACTAGTTTCCTATTTCTAATAGCCTCCATCGCGATGTCACTCATGCCCCATTGCTTGCCAGATAGTAATGATCCAGCACCTCGTGTCTCTAGGTCTTTCTCAGCGAGAGCAAAGCCATCTGTAGTAGAGGCAAAATGTAATAGTCTTTTTTCTGCTGTCTCGCTACCGCTGTCAGTAAATAGATAGCAATAACTCTGATCGCTTCCTCTCCCAACACGCCCACGTAGCTGATGTAGCTGTGCCAACCCAAATCGCTCGGCACCTTCGATCACCATGACTGTAGCATTCGGTACATTTACTCCTACCTCTACTACTGAAGTAGAGACTAGTATGTCTATTTTATTTGCTGCCCAGGACTCCATGGTGGTGTTTTTGTTTTTATCTTTACCATGTATCATCTCTATGTATAAGTCGGGGAATAGAGATCTATATTTTTTATATTCACCAGCTACACTGTTCTTTATCTCTTCGGCATCACTATCATCTATACGAGGCGCTATCACATATACTTGTCTACCTTTTTCTATTTCTTCTTTTATTTTTTTGTATACCTTTTTTCTCGAAGTGTCACTAGTAGAGCATAGCTCAGTAATTATTTTTTGTCTACCTTTTGGTAGCTCATCTAGTATAGTCAAGTCCAGATCTCCAAAAATAGTCAGAGCTAAAGTGCGTGGTATGGGCGTAGCTGTCATAGAGAGTAGATGAGGCGTCTCTAGTCTACTGTCTCCCTTTTTATGAGCGAAAGCTTTGCGTTGCTTTACTCCGAAGCGATGTTGCTCATCTATTATCGTGAGGGCTAGATTTTTAAATATTACACTTTTACCAATGAGAGAATGTGTACCTACTATTACTGACAATTTACCATCAGCTAGCCATTTTAACAATTGTGCGCGGCTTATTTTGACATATGATTCTGGATCTTCTTTGGAGGGGAATTTGTAAGCCCCTTTACTAGTTAGCAGACCTATTTCTATATCATAATTTTGATAGTATTTGATGAAAGATTCAAACTGTTGCGTCGCCAATATCTCAGTCGGTGCCATATAGGCGCATTGTAAAGGCAATCCTTTTACATTTTCGTGTATAGTCTCTGCAATGAGAGCCGCAGCGACCAAAGTCTTGCCACTACCTACATCCCCCTCTAGCATGCGCGCCATTGGATTATTGCTTTTCATATCTTGTAGCATAGTAGATATGGCACGACTTTGAGCACCTGTCGGTTTATAATTTAGAGATTTAATAAAATTTCCAGCTTCACCATTTGCTATTTGAAATGTCACAGAGTCACGTGCTTCATACCTTTCTTTTTCTTTTATAACTTTCATGTAGAATATTTCTTCAAAGGCTAACCTCTTCCTCGCGGCTATGGTGAGTGCTTCATTTTTAGGCATATGTATATACAATATAGTGTCAGAGATAGAGGGAAGTTTCAAATCATTCAGCACATGGTCTGGCAAGTTTTCTCTTATCACCTTATGATATCCTAGGTGCAGAGCTTTCTTTATCAGCTCATGTATATAATTACTAGTGAGACCTTTCGTCTCACGATATATAGGCATTAGATAGTTAAAGTCTATAATATTTTTATTAAAAAGTGACTCACTACTTTCTATTATATTTTTGACTTTTTCTATGGTAGGGTTATATATTACTTTTTCATTTGTTAAACTTTTATTTAAATTATTTTTATTGGATATTTTCTTTTCTGATACTGTACCAATTATTTTGACATTAGTACCATCTGGATACATTTTGCCTATATAAGCTTGATTGAAAAAAGCTAATTTTATCTTGCCGTTACCATCATTAAGAGTGGCTGTCGTCATGGGTGTGTGACCTTTGAAGCTCCTGGCGACTTTTACGCTTTCCATCCTGCCATAGAGAGTGAGCGAAGCGCCATTGATGGCGTGTGAGATGGGGAGATTTTCTCTGGAGTCTGTGTATCTATTTGGAATAAATAAAAGCAAGTCCTTAACCGTCGTCAGTCCTATACGCATGAGCGCCTCGGCATGTACTCGATCTATTCTGTGTATTGCGGTGATGAGATCATCGCTATGAATTTTCTTGCTTTCCATGTTATGATTATAACATATGCCACAATCCGCTGCATTCTCTTTAGGAAATAGTATTTTATCATCTCACAGAGATGGGGGAACATCTTTTCCTATATTTGTATTTTCTACTGCTTTGATTGGTGATCTTTTTATTGCTATATTTGCTATTATGGTGGCGACGTTACCTATAGCTATGCTTTTTTCTTTGCTTTTGGATGGTCTAGTAATTGTGTGGATGCTAGTCATGTCAGGGATGGGAGGTGTCAAAGATATGCAAAAGAAACAAGCTGTAATGAAAAGGTATATACGTAGAATAGTGCTTACTTCTATCGCCTCCTTCGTCCCAGTAATAGACATGTTTCCTTGGCATGCTTATGCTATATATGGCACGTGGAAAGATTTGAATAAAAAATAAAAAGAAAATAAGATGTGGGTAATTTTAATAAATACAAATAATAAAGTGCTATAATATACACATGCACAATGGATATAATGTAGACGATAGTACACAAAGTCTTTTAAATAAAGATGAGACAAATAAGAATCAGGCAGATCAGGCAGTACAGCCACAGGCTTTTATTGATGACACACAAGCTACGTCTGTGCTCGTATCATCTGCTATGTCTCCACAAGAAGAGATCAAAATGCTACGCGCTCGTATAGCAGAGAAAAAGTCTAATGAGACAGTGAATACTAGATTAGTAATAAGTGAAAGTGATCACGCTCATGATGTGATAAATAGTCATGCTCGGGCGACGCCTATGGCGTCGCCCGAGCATGACTATTATATAAAGTCCGTCATGCATGCTATCGGTATACATGATACACCCAATGATAAAGTGCTAGCTCTCGGTCGTATGATGCTGGATAATGGCATAGCAAAGACATTGGACGCAGTCGCAAAGATGAAAGCCCCAGAGCTTGCGGACGACTTTCATAGATTCCTAATTCAATATTTACTTTCTGGGCATGAGGACGAGCTACGCCAGACACCCAAGCGCGAATGGAAGTCCCTACATATGCGACTGTATCAGATAATACTACCCGATAATAACGAAGATAATGGGAAGAAAGGCCCAAGAGAATTCATACAAATGATGGAGCAATATTATGCATCTATGCAGGCTATAGCTAGCGATACACGAGATGACGAAAATAATTATTATGCGATGGAGATAGCAATAGCAAATAATTCTAATGAAGTAATATTTTACACTGCTGTGCCCAATGCGATGACTGATACCTTTGAGAAAATAGTACTGGGATACTTTCCTGATGCTAGAGTAGAGCAGTGTGAAGAAGACTATAATATATTTCATGATGGTGGATATCAAGTGTCAAGTGTAGCGAGACCTAATAAGTTAGCATCTTTCCCCATACGTACCTATGAAGAGCTAGAGGGTGATCCGATATCACTCATTATGAATAGCTTTACCAAAATTAAAAAAGAGGGTGAGGGGGCAGCTTTCCAAATACTTATCAAACCTGCCGGAGACAAATTCCTCAAAGAGTTTTCCCACATGATAGACGATATGCAAAAGGGTCAGAGTATCAAAGATATAGAAGCAAAAAGTACGACTATGGGAGCCGTGTGGTATTATACCAAGCAAGCCTTTAAAGGCCCAAAACATGAAGGTAAAGAAATGGAGAGAAAAACTTTTGCAGATGATGAAGCCGTCAAAGCTATTACCAAGAAAATAGGTAGCACTATAGTCGATACCAACATCAGATTGCTAGCAAGTGCTGAGAATTTAGAAAGAGCAAAGTTTATAATACAAGATCTCGAAAGCACATGGAAGCAATATAGCGAAGCTAATGGTAATAGTATAAACTTTGAAAGGACGGAAGTAAATAAGGGTAACAGTGTATATCATGAATATACATATAGACTTTGGAATGATGACGAAAGCTATCCGCTTAATACCAAAGAGCTAGCTACTATATATCATTATCCGTCAGATCTCGAGAATTTCGCTCAGCTCAAAGTCGCCAAGATGGCAGCGGCACCGGCACCGATGGATCTGAAAAAAGATGGTATATTGATAGGTAAAAACAAATATAGACATTTAGAGACTGATATACACATAAGTAATGAAGATAGGATGAGACATATGTATGTGATAGGACAAACTGGTACAGGTAAATCTACTATTTTAAAAAATATGATATTACAAGATATGAAAAATGGTGATGGATGCTGCTATATAGACCCTCATGGTAGTGATATACTAGATATACTTGCCAATGTGCCACCAGAAAGACATAAAGATGTAATATATTTCGATCCAGCTTATGCACCACGACCGATGGGTCTCAATATGCTGGAGTATGATACGGCGAGACCAGAACAAAAAACTTTCGTAGTGAATGAGCTGCTATCAATATTTAACAAGCTTTTTGACATGAAGACTTCTGGTGGTCCAGGATTTGAATCCTATTTTCGTAATACTGCTCTGCTGGTGATGGAGCATCCAGAAAGTGGCAACACGGTGCTGGATCTACTACGTGTACTCTCTGACAAAGATTATAGGGATTATAAATTATCCAAAACCAATAATCCCCTCATCAAACAGTTTTGGGCCAACGCTGAGAAGACTACTGGTGAGACTGGACTTCAAAATTGGGTACCGTATATATCTAACAAATTCGACGTGTTTTTGTCAAATGATATAATGAGACCAGTAATAGCCCAAGAAAAATCAGCTTTTGACTTTAGGGAAATAATGGATAATAAGAAAATATTTTTGGTCAATCTCAGTAAAGGAGGTTTGGGTGAGATGAATTCATACCTGATAGGTTTGATACTTGTAGGTAAGTTCCAAATGGCAGCCCTTGCAAGGCAGGACTCCGATGTGCGACCAGACTTTTTCCTTTATATGGATGAGTTTCATAATATGACTACGCCAGCTATAGCCTCTATCCTTTCTGAAGCACGTAAATATAGACTTTCGCTAAATCTTGCTCATCAATACATCACACAAATACCAGAAGATATAAAGGCTGCTGTGTTTGGTAATGTGGGTACGAAAGCGATATTCAGAGTAGGTCCTGATGACGCACAATTCCTAGAGAAAGAATTGGACCCGGTATTCAAGGCACCAGATATAATGAAAATTGATAATTTTAATTGTTATATCAAACTTCTTTCTGGCGGTATACCACAGAAGCCTTTCAACATGATCACCTTACCACCACCCAAAGGTAATCCTAGCCAAGTAGAAATGCTAAAGCAAATGTCATATGATACCTATGGTCGTGACCGAGCAGAAGTCGAATCCGAGATAGCAAGGAAATGGGAGGTGTAAACGGCAAAATATAAAATAAACAGACCCCGCATGGCGGGGTCGTCGTGGTATTAGTCCCAGAGTGGTATTAGTTCCATGCCACTTTTCGAGTATGAACAGTCCCCGATGATTTGCCTGTCCAGCTTCTTTTGCTGGCACTCAGACAGAAACAGCATTGGCTTTGTGTGGCGCCAGGTTTGCAAATGTCGACTGGCAACAAACCACTGCATGTCTCGCACTTTTGTATTCGGTACGACATCTCATGATCGGCGCAATCCTGATCCATTGCAGATAGTAATACATACAGATGAGTCGCATCTATCAATGGGTCTATGTGTAGTAGCTGACACACATAGAAGTAGTTGAGCGTACCTGATACTATTGCTTGTAATCCGTCCGCGGGTGTATTTGCCCTTACATGCGCGCATAGATTGATTAGTAACATCATGCGAGCACCTTTTTGGGCGTCAATCTTTTTCAGTAATGGCGAATTACCCTTGCCCCTCAGATGTGGGTAGACTTCAAGTTTCATTTTTTGGCGGATCAAAATTGCCGTAGAGTGACATATCGGTAAAGTTTTTTCAGCCAGAGCGGTACTAAGCCCACAAGCGTATAAAAGCGTCACATCGCCTGCCGGTACTGAGTGTGCTTTGATTAATCCATTGTCTTCAAAAGAGAACGTAGGCACATCAGTAAAGCCGCCACTCAGTCTTTTGATGAGTCCATGTATTACCTGCACCAAGTCGGTAGTCGTGCCGCCCCTCAGTTCGGTTAGATACCCATCTACTTTGGATTGAAGAAAATAAATATAGCTATACAACGAATAAGGGAACACGTTGCAAGCGTTGGTTGCTTCTGGCGTTACTCTTTTATCTGCCACAACAGTCTCCTTTAGGTTAAAAGTCCTTTGTTATACTAGCAATAAGTATATACTGTTGTCAACTCGACTGATTATACCCTTATAATACGTAGCTCATGCGTAAGTTGCTTGCATTTATTTTTAAATTGTGCTACCCTTGTACTATTCCCTTAGCTTTTTGACGGATTAAATTCGTCTATTTAAATTCAAATTAAAGCTTTGCTAAGCGATCACTTATTTATTATAACAACAATTAACGTCCAATACTTATTCCACATCACTTGGCGACAAGAGATACGTAAACTAAAGTAGATACTAAATCTAACTAAAGCAAACGAAGAATAAGCAAGACACAACAAATATATGGCAGAAATATTCACCAGAGATTTACCACACGTAAACGTAGGTACTATCGGTCACGTAGACCATGGCAAGACCACCCTTACATCGGGTATTTTAAATGTATTACACATGATGGACCCTACTATTAAAAAGAAAGGCATCGATGAAATCGACAAAGCTCCAGAGGAAAAGGCTCGTGGTATCACTATTTCACTATCTCACTCAGAGTACAAGACCAAGACTCGTCACTACGCTCATATCGACGCTCCAGGGCATGCTGATTATATCAAGAACATGATCACAGGAGCTGCCCAAATGGACGGAGCCATACTCGTAGTCGCTGCGACGGATGGTCCTATGCCTCAAACTCGTGAGCATATACTTTTAGCCAAGCAAGTAGGTGTGCCATCTATGGTAGTCTTCCTAAATAAATGTGACATGGTAGATGACGAGGAAATGATCATGCTAGTAGAAGAGGAGATCAGAGAACTTTTAACTAAATATGGATTTGATGGAGTTAACACCCCTATTATACACGGTTCTGGTCTTAAAGCTTCAGAAGCTACATCACTTGATGACAAATGGGCTCAGAAGATAGTCGAGCTGATGAATGCACTCGACACTTATATACCATTGCCAGAGCGTGATACAGCCAAGCCATTCCTAATGCCAGTAGAAGACATATTTACAATTGAAGGGCGTGGTACTGTAGTCACAGGACGTATAGAGCGCGGCATGATTAAAGTCAATGAAGAAGTAGAAATAGTAGGTCTCAAAGACACAGTTAAGACTACTGTGACAGGTATAGAAATGTTTAACAAATCACTATCTGAAGGTATGGCTGGAGACAATGCTGGCATACTAGTAAGGGGTATCAAGAAAGAAGATATATTGCGTGGACAAGTATTAGCAAAGCCTGGTAGCGTAAAGCCTCATACAGACTTTGAATGTGAAGTTTACATTCTTAAGAAAGAAGAAGGTGGACGCCATACTCCCTTCCTTACAGGATACAAACCTCAATTCTATGTACGTACTACAGATGTGACAGGCGACTGTACTCTACCTGCGGGGATAGAGATGGTAATGCCTGGTGACACTGTGAAGCTAGTGGTGAAGCTGGTAGCGCCTATCGCTCTAGAGGATCAGCAAAGATTTGCTATCAGAGAGGGTGGCAAGACAGTGGGTGCTGGTGTCGTAACAAAGATTATTGCTTAATTATAAATCTATGGCGACCAAAAAAACTAACGCCAATAAGAATACTTCCAAGCTGCGCATAAGAGTGCAAAGCTATGAAAGTAAATTGCTCGACTCTTCTGTAAAGCAGATCGTAGACACGGCTAAGAAATTCGGAGCGACTATACAAGGTCCTATACCTCTGCCTACAGAGATAAAGAAATACACTGTATTACGTGCTGCGTTTATTTATAAAAATGCAAGAGAGCAATTTGAGATGAGAATACACAAACGTCTAATAGACATAGTGAATCCTGATCCTAAACTTATTGAATCATTAACCAATCTATCACTACCTAGTGGTGTCGAGATAGATGTTAAAATGTCATAAACAAAGATATGAAATTCACATTAGCAGAAAAAGTAAATATGACACAGCTCTTTGATGAGAGTGGCAAGGTAATACCAGCCACTATACTAAAGTCGAGAGGTGTGACTGTCACAGGATTACGGACAATGGATAGAGACGGATATGAGGCGATACAAGTCAAGTCAAATGTGTCTAATGTGATCAAGGAGTTCCGTACAGCATCAGGAGATTTACAGATAGGAGCTATCATAGCAGCTGACGTATTTAACATTGGAGATATAGTAGCTATCAGTGGCACTACCAAAGGTAAAGGTTTCCAGGGTGTAGTAAAAAGACATGGATTCAAAGGGGGGTGGGGTCAACATGGGCAGAAACATTCACATCGCGAAGCTGGGTCTATCGGGGCCACTGGCCCACAGAAAGTCCTTAAAGGTAAACGCATGGCAGGGCGTATGGGTTCTGATCATATTACATTTAAAAGCGTAGAGATATTGGATGTGGATACAGAGCAAGGGTTCATCCTAGTCAAAGGTCAAGTACCTGGATCTCGTGGTAGTCTAATTGAAATCAGAGGATAATATGAAAGTACAAGTATACACACAATTAGGTAAAGAAAGCGGATTTGTAGATCTGCCGGATGAGGTATTCGCTTATGATTGGAATGCAGATCTGGTACATCAAGTACTAATGTCTCAAATGGCCAATCAAAGAGCCAACACGGCCAATGTCAAAGATAGATCAGAGGTAAGTGGTGGAGGCAAGAAACCTTGGGCTCAAAAAGGCTCTGGACGTGCTCGTCACGGATCTAGCAGATCTCCGATATGGAGACACGGTGGAGTCACACATGGCCCTACCAATGAAAGGAATTACAAGCAAGTTATACCTAGAGCGATGAAGAATAGAGCATTATTTGCCTTGCTTTCGCAAAAGCTGCGTGATGGTAAATTACTTTTTGTAGACAATATATCTGCGACAAGTGGTAAGACCAAAGACGCAGATACGATAGTTAAAAATCTAACTTCAATAGAAGGATTTAAAACTTTGAATTGGAAGAAACACAACAATCTGTTCATCGCTACTCATGACAAAGTCAAGACCAACAGTATGGCGTTTCGTAATTTGGCCTATGCCAATATTGCAAACATGGATCAGCTTAACCCACTGACTATAGCCAATTCTCGATATATTATTATTAGCAACCCTAGCGCCGTGGGTATTTATCTAGCAGGCAAGAAATAATATGAAAAAGCTAATAATCAAACCATATATCACAGAGAAGGCAGCGTTACAGTCCAAAGTCAATGCTTATACATTTGTCGTTGAGATGAATGCTAGCAAAATAGAGCTTGTCAAAGAGATAATGCGTGACTATAAAGTAAAACCTGTCAAAATAAACATTACCAGACTTCCAGCTAAAAGGATAATATCTCGAGGAGTGAAAGGTGTCGAAGCTCCGATCAAGAAAGCTATAATTTTCTTAAAATTAGGAGATAGTATTAAATTCTCAGCATAAAAATATGAAAACTTATAAACCGACAACCGCCTCCAGGCGCAACATGACAGGAACAAATTATCGCGAGATATTGTCTACTGATAAGCC
>JAYTYR010000014.1:0-6057 GCA_043742265.1 bacterium
TATGGACAAAATATTTGTAATGAAGAGTGGCGAAATAGTGGCAAAAGGTAAACATAAAGAGCTGTACGATACATCTGGATATTATAGATCTCTGTTGGGAGAGGTATAAAATATTCATATTATTTCAATTAATTTTCCTTTTGATAATTCTCCTTAATTATATCAGAGAGTGTACTAATTGAAAGGTGGGGGTTCGTTTGTGGTATAATATTAAAATGATGGAAAATCCTTTTCAAACTAACGGTAGTATCAAAAACATAAATGCAATGAGGCATTTTAACGAATTAGATGATATCTCCGAGGGTATAAGAGATGGGGAGTTAATTGATTTAAATACTGCTATGATTAGCGGCTACGCTTCTGATATTAATAGGTCTCTAACTTATGAAGGTTTTTCTGCTCTAATGACTATTAGTTCAAGTAAGAAAAGATCTATACAGACTGCGGAATTAATTAATAAAGAAATAGAATATTTAAAAGAATAAACATGCAAATAAAAATGAACACAAAATATGTAGGTCACCACATATCATCTGGTGGATTTGTATTTCATAAAGAAGTAAGCAGTGGTGATATTTATGTAGCTCTTTTGAAAGATAAAAATAAAAATTGGTGGATACCTAAAGGACACATAGAAGAATGGGAAAGCCAAGTAGAAGGGGCTTTTAGGGAGATAGAAGAAGAGATGGGAATAAAAAAAGAAGATCTCGAATTCATTGATTTCTGCTATAAAGATAGCTACTCTTATGAGGAAAACGGAGGAATTAATACAAAAGAAGTATACATTAATATTTTTTGCACTAAAGAAAAAGTTAATTTATTAATTGACGAAAAGGATAAAGATTTATTAGAAGCTGGTTGGTTTAAGTTTGAGGAAGCACTAGAGATAATTGCATTCAACAAAAACGAGCTTTTATTGTCGAAAGATATTTTTTTAAATAGTAAATATCTTGAGATAATAAAAAATACAAAGCTATGGGATATAAGAAAAAAGTTGTTATCCGAAAAAATAATTGGATACATAGATTGCTTTAGAAAGTGTTAGCGCTAACTCATGGGGGCATTACGAAATTGACTTTAAAAAAATATGTAGAAGTGTGTTAAAACAAAAATATGCAAAATACAAAAAAGTAGATAGATTAACATAATCTATCTATGCTTCTCGTGCTAGCACGAATTGGTGATCCCACGGGGAATCGAACCCCGATTTATACCGTGAAAGGGTACCGTCCTAACCGTTAGACGATGGGACCATACTTAAGAGATGGACAGCAGTCTATCTCTAAAGTTCTTATATAATATCATAAAAACACACAAAAGAAAAGGTGGCCGCTTCGCGGCCACCTTTTCTTTTATGTATTTTTAATACATCTCCCTGGTAACGCTTGCTGTCGAGCTAGCCATTTTATGCATGGTAGTAGTTGCGGCTTTCATACCTACGGCTGGTACTTTGACTTTTACATCTTGATTCTCTTTGATCATTGGCATGTCACTCATTTCTTTGGTATCAGATTTGTTTTTTTGCATATCTTTGTCTATTTTAAAAGAAGAAATAGATGCGATAGCTATATCTTTATCTGCATTACTACTTTCTATTACTAATAACCATTCACCAAAGGTGGCTATATACCAAGAGCTATTTACACTCCTCACCACAGTCCAATTATTTTCTCCATGTGTCACTACCTCTCTTTTTACTATCTGTACACTTTTAGCCAATACATTATTTATATAGTCGTCAGCCGTATATCCTCTACTTCCTTCATAGCTAAAATAATAATATAGAGGCTTGGTAGTGCTGGCGCTACTAATTTTTAGAAGTCTATTATCTTTTTCTAAAGATGTAGTAGCATTATCCGCCAATGCTAATTTATAATTAAGAGTATGCTCTCCTTCGTATATAGCTGTCACCTCACCCTTTATCATACCCTTCTCTTTTGATACCTGCTGTCTATCATCTGACATATTCTTTTTATCGGTACTGCCCATTGCTTTGGTTATTACCAGCACCAAAAGTAACAATACCGCAACACTTACTATTTGTTTCCAATACTTTTTAATATTCGTATTCATATGTTTATTTGTTTTTGTTCGTATTATTTTATTCGTATCTTATTACAAATTATACTTACAATTATACTCTATTCACAGATTATTCCAATATTGACAAAGTTAAAATAAATGTTGCATCGTGAGAACGTATCAATTGAAAAAACAGGTATTTATTTTAATAGATCTTTAAATTTGGGATTAATATATTTATCTAGTATATCATATGCGACAGAAACTCCATAAGGCTCACAGGCAGCCATAGCATGAGATAGTCCAATAGAGATTATGCGTATACCATCTTTGTCCAAAGAAAAACTAAGGTATTCTAATATACCACTATTATAATTTTTATTTATATCTGTTACGCATTCTTTTTGTTCTATTGGGTCATAGCTTTTATTTATTGTGTCTGATATTATATTTCCTATACTGATTTTATCTTTGTCATAATCAGAAAACAAATCTTTTAATTCTATTTTAGAGTTTGTACTAATACTGTTGTTTTTGTTTATAAAATAATTCATACCGTAAGCATAAGAGCTAGGATGCGCACCTCCACAATATGATTGCACGTTTATACTGAGGCTAAATATATTTTTATTTAACATTGTGGTGGTGGCATTCCAAGATGTACTGATACCAGCTTTATTGATAACTTTTAATTTATATTCATCATCAGGACTGGTTTTTATTTTATTAGATGTGCTCGCTTGATTATTTATATCGATAGCTTTTTGATATACTTCTTCTATATCATTACTGTCTTCGATATTTGGACAAAGCACACCATTAAAATCATCTAATATAGTCTTATTGATAATATTTATATTATTGTCCATCAAGGCGTCATTGACGGACTTTAATTGTGGTATGGATATATAATTATATATATTATTTTTATCTATGCTATTATAATTATCAGCCAAAATTTTCTTTTTAAGGAAGTTTAACTCTGCTGTATTATCCTTATTACTGGTATTATTTTTAATATTTAAATCATTGTTTACGATCAAATTATTTTTATTACTTTTATAAAAATAATACATAGGTATTATTAAAATAATAACTATAAACAAAGCTAATAATTGTGATAGTGTTTTTGATTTTTCTTGCATACTTATGAGTATAAATTATATTGTCTCTCGTATAAACACAACTTATTGTGTTTACTGATCTTTATTATAACATACTTTATTTTTTATCTGCACTCATGTTCACAGTAACATTCAATTATTATATATTGTGCTCATTCTATCCATCAATATCTTGATCTCGTCTCGTAATATGGCGGCAGTTTCAAAGTCTAAAGTCTTTACCGCTTCTTTCATTTGTGTCTCTTTGAGCTTGATAAGCTTATTTGGATTTTTTGCAAAGAGCTTTGCATCTATTGATAACTCTTTCTCTACAGACCTAGCATGGTCTTTTTTCATTTCTTCTGTGATATCCTTGATCGCTTTCTTGATTGTTGTTGGTGTGATGCCATGCTCTTTGTTATACGCTAGCTGTATAGTGCGGCGGCGCTCTGTCTCACCCATAGCACGCTCGAGTGAGCCTGTCATGCGATCAGCATATAGTATCACTCTGCCATTTTCATTCCTTGCTGCTCTACCTATGGTTTGTATTAGTGATGTATCACTACGAAGGAACCCTTCCTTGTCAGCATCCAATATACCGATAAGAGTAACTTCTGGCAGATCCAATCCTTCACGCAGAAGATTAACCCCTACTAGGACGTCAAATTCACCTTTTCGAAGTGCTGTCAATATCTCTATACGCTCGATAGTTTTGACATCACTATGCAGATACTTGGCATTTAGTCCTTTCTCTTTGAGGTATTCTGACAGGCTCTCTGCCATTTTCTTTGTAAGTGTAGTTGCTAGTACTCTGCCACCCTTCTTTATCTCTTTGATCGACTCATTAATAAAGTCTTGTACTTGTCCGCCGTATGCACCTACTTCTCTCACTGGTCTCACATCTAGCACTGGATCAATTAGACCAGTCGGTCTGATGATTTGCTCTACTATTCTGATACCATCTTCTCTCTCATATTTACCTGGTGTAGCACTTACATACACAGTCGCGCCTACTCTAGCATCAAACTCTTCGTATTTAAGTGGTCTATTATCTTTGGCGCTCGGTAGGCGAAAGCCAAACTCCACCAAAGTGCCTTTTCTACTTTGGTCTCCAGCATACATACCATGCAGTTGAGGCAGTGTCACGTGACTTTCATCTATTACTAATAAAAAGTCAGGATTACCATTTTTATCATGTGGGAAATATGAAAGTAAAGTCTCTGGTGGCTCACCGGCCTCTTTGTCTGCCATATGTCTACTATAATTTTCTATACCTTGGCAATATCCTACTTCACGTATCATCGCTAGGTCATAAGTAGTACGTCTCTTCAATCTTTCTGCTTCTAATAATTTACCTTCTTTATCAAAATATGCCAACTGATCCTTGAGCTCACTTTCTATTTTCTTTATAGCGACTTCACGTGATAGATCGTCACTAATGAAATGCTTAGCTGGAAATATATAATAATCCTGAGCCACCTCTAAGAGCTTCATTGATACTGGATCCACCACTGCCATATATCCGATACGATTATCAACGAACTCCATCTGTAGCATCACCGTCTCTGAGATTGGCATCACATCCAACCTATTACCAATAGCGCGAAATTGACCTGGAGACAGATCAGCATTGGTACGCTCATAATGTATAGCGATAAGTCTACTCATCATCTCGATTTTGTTTATGCTTAGACCGAGTGAGAGCTTGAGATTTTCTTTCTCATAATTCTCTGGAGATCCTAGACCGTATATACATGACACAGAGGCACAGATAATCACATCCTTCCTTGTGAGTAATGCTTGTGTGCTAGCGTGACGTAGTCTGTCTATCTCTTCGTTGATTTGTGCATCCTTTTCTATATAAGTGTCAGTCACTGGCATATACGCCTCTGGCTGATAATAATCATAATAAGATACGAAATAGTGGACGGCTGCATCAGGGAAGAATTCTCGGAACTCCTGTGCCAGCTGTGCTGCGAGAGTCTTGTTGTGGGCAATGACAAGTGTAGGTCTTTGTATTTGATTTATCACATTTGCCATAGTGAAAGTTTTACCTGTACCTGTCGCGCCGAGAAGCGTGATTTTCTTTTCTCCAGCTTCCAAGCCCTCCATGATGCCCGCAATAGCTTTAGGCTGATCTCCTGCCGGCACAAAGCCTTTTAATTTGAACGTCCCTTCGCTTTTATCGACTTTGTTAATTCTCTTCATAAAAACATTATAGCATAACTGCCTCCTTCAATGCCACATATGCCTCTTCTAATTTATTTTGTATGTCATGCCATCTCTCATTTTTTTGTTTCTTGTTTATTATCACTCCATCTACTCGCCCCTCCACTTCATCCCTGATCACCGCTGCAGCACATCTTAGTGTCGCATACTTCATAAGTCTTTCCTTTGGAACATTATAAATATGCGAATACAAATCAGCCATCGCTTCCTCTCTCGTCTCTGTAAACTTGTATGGGTATCGGTCTATATACCACTGTCTATACTCTAGCTTTGCTACTTGCAAAGTATTTATATTTAAAGAAAACTTTTTATTAATTAAATCATAGGACTTTTTTATAAATAAAATAATGAATGTATTTCTTTCTTTACCAATAAATTCTTTGCTATTATTTATACCTTGACCGATTTTGAAAAAGGTTTGTGCTGCGGTGATATAAAAGGCGAGTCTGATGCTATCTATAGTCCCAATACCAAAAAAACTTTTAACAAATTTAAAAGTAATATTAAAAAGCTTAATGTATCTATGCCTATAATATAGTTTCCAGATCTCTGTTTCGGCTTTGCCAGCTAATTCTGGATCAAAGTTTATGATGTGGCTAGTTTTAGTATTTTCTAAATTCATTTTTTTGGTGCGCGATCCAAGATTCGAACTTGGGACCGCTCGAGTATCAGTCGAGTGCTCTACCAACTGAGCTAATCGCGC
>JAYTYR010000015.1:0-3778 GCA_043742265.1 bacterium
CTCTAGTATAAGTTCTTTATCTTTTTTAGTAATATCTTTACTAAAGTATGGTATACCTATTATTTCAGCTTTTAACTTTAGTATCTCAGCATTTGTTAATCTATCAAAGATAGCATATCCCCCTATACTAGAGAGAGCAGATAATCCGTCAGCATTTGTTAATCTATCAAAGTTAGCATATCCCCCTATACTAGAGAGAGCAGCATAATTAGCTTTTATACTATTATCTATCAAGTTACCTTTGATCTCTGTTATCTCTTTCTTGATATTATCACTTACTTTTGTAAGATCTAGAGTCAGACCTTGTATACTACATAATTTCAACACCTGATCCCTGTTTAAAGTATTATCTAATATTAATTCTCCCTTTAATACTTTGTAGCTCTTGTTTATATCCAGACAGGCTATTAGTAATTCGTCTTTATTTATTTCTTCTTTATGAGTATTTGTATTATTGTCTCTTAGTATAGAGTATGGGAAGCTTTCTGTTATCATATCTACAGGGTATCCGTTTCTGGTCAAAACATCTAAGGTCTTCATTACCAACTCTTTGTTATTGGGTAGAGAATTAACTGGTACCTCTCCACCACCTTTAAATTGATCTATTCTTTTGTTTTTGATATTGTATTCTACTGTCCATTTGGGTACATCTTGTTTATCACGAATAGATATTACTTTTATTTCTCCATCTTTTACTTTTGCTATGTAAAAGTCACTCCTGCCAACGCAATGGTCTAGTACGTCAGACTCCTTCTTCATCTCTTCTTTGCTATTGAGTGTATATAATGTATATGGGAAAGTAGTAGATTCTAGATTAGCAACAAATGTCACAGGTTCATCTCTGTTAAGACCAAATAGAAAAGTCTCGGTAAAAGTAACATCAGCATCACTTTCATCTTTAGGACAAGCTATACTGTGTAGTCTCAGTATTCCCTTTATAGCTTCGTCCCAGCTAGAAGAGTTATTATCATAAATTACTTTTGATATTTCATCTTGTAAAGATCTGTCACTATTACCTATTAGAGTCAGTAAGTCTCTTGCAAATTTTACTGATTTATCTCTTTTCTCTTGCTCTTTCTCTAGAACTCTAGCCTCCATAATTAATGCAGTTACACTTCTAAAGATAGACAGATCAGTTTTATTTCTTATCAGTGTGTCTAACGCTCCATAAAAATTATGTATCTTTACCTCTTTACTCTCTCTGGCTGCTGTTTCTAGTAAAGCACAAACATGTGTTTTATCTATCTCACTTAGAGATTCCCAGACAGTCTTAGCATTCACATCTTCTTTCAGGTATTTTATCCATTCTATATATGCTCTAGGCTTGCCTACCTCTTGATTTTCTAAATCAAGTGTAAACAATGCACCTCTTTGATTGCCATCAGATTTAAATCCAAAACGACCAAGCAGAGAATTTAATCTTTCATTAAAACCGTTAAAGCTTATTTTCTTGTAACCATCTTTCCTTGCTTTATTTATAAATTTGTATATCTCTTTTCTCAAATTTTTTATAATCTCTGAATTTGAAAATAAGTATTTTATATATAGATCTCCCTCTTCAGTATTTTCACAGACAAGGTATGCACTCACTTTTCCACCCGCATCTCTTATCAGTCTGTTCATTTGGTGACCCATTTTGATACTGGCTATGACGTCTGTATTACTCATCTGGACAAGATTCTGTGGCACAGTATTAATTGTGCTATTTAACTCCAATATCCTAGCCTCATCTTCTACTGAGAGTATTCTAGGTTTGTATTTCGTCTCTTGTTTTGTGGGTGCTTTATCTTGTGGTGGCATATTTTAAGATTGTATAATATATATTATACTAATAGTAACACTTTTACAAAATAAATGGAATTGTAGGATATGGATATATTGTGGATTGATTATATCATTATGTGATATAATAGATATATTATGACAAATGATAAAAATGTTGAGAGCAAAGTTGAGAATAAAAGTAGCATAGCCGACAAGCGCCATACATTAGCGCATGTACTAGCGAGCACTGTAGAGAAAATGTATGAGGGGGTAAAGCTCACTCTCGGCCCCGCTATAGATACTGGATTCTACTACGATATGGATTTTACTGCTTGTAAAAGTAAACCAGCCACCGATGAGGATCTCGCAAAGCTCACTGCTGATATGAGGGAGATACTGAAGTCTGTTTCTAAACAAGAAAAAGAAAACAATGTAGCTTCTTCTTTTTTACATAAAGAAGTGACAGAAGAAGAGGCAAAAGACTTTTTTAAAAATAATAAATATAAGCTAGAGCTTATAGACGAGATAGTGTCTCGTAAAGAAATAATTACTCTTTACTCCTTCGGAGAAGGTGAAAATAAATTTACTGATCTGTGTCGTGGTGGACATGTAGAAAGCTTTTGTGAGATAGATACAGAGAGCTTTAAACTAGATAAAATCGCAGGGGCCTATTGGCGTGGAGATGAAAAGAGAGAGATGTTGACTCGTATATACGGTCTAGCCTTTGAAAATAAAATGGAGCTTGATACTTACACTTTACATATGGAAGAGGCAAAGAAAAGAGATCATCGTGTGCTAGGCAAAGAGCTCGGGTTATTTATATTCTCAGATCTGGTGGGCCCTGGGCTACCATTATGGACACCTAGAGGTACTGTATTACGCAAGCTGATAGATAATTATGTACAAGAGCTACGCAGTGAATACAATTATCAGGCGGTCACAATACCCCATATTACTAAAAGTGATCTATATAAAAAGTCCGGGCACTGGGAAAAATATGCGGCAGATCTATATAAAATAAATACTCGTGATGGTCATGTACTATGTATGAAGCCTATGAATTGTCCTCATCACACACAGATATATGCGAGTGAGTTACGCTCATACAAAGAATTACCAATCAGATATAGCGAGACCACTATGGTGTACAGAGACGAGCAATCCGGTGAGCTGAGCGGACTAAACAGAGTGCTATCTATCACTCAGGATGATGCACATGTCTTCTGTCGTGAGTCACAGCTACGCGAAGAGATCAATAATATTTGGAATTTGATAGAGAAATTTAATCATACTTTTGGCTTTACTAAAATAACTCCCAGATTCTCAAAGCGTGATGACAATGTTAAATTTAAAGGTAACGTAGAGCTTTGGGAAAAGGCAGAGCGTGTTATATATGACCTTTTGGAAAGTAGAGCGAAAGGCCAATGGATAGAGGGTGAGGGTGAGGCTGCCTTTTATGGACCGAAAATAGACTTCATGGCGTCTGACAGTATTGGTCGTAAATGGCAAGTGGGTACTATACAACTAGACTATGTACAACCAACCAATTTCGGTCTAGAATATGTCTCCGAAGATGGCACTCGTGATATGCCAGTGATGATACATTGTGCCGTCGCTGGATCATTAGAGCGATTCCTCTCTGTGTACATAGAGCATTGTGCTGGGGACTTTCCATTCTGGCTGGCACCAATGCAAGTCAAAGTGATACCGATCAAGAATGATTTGCATCTAGAGCATGCTCAGACAGTTTATAATGCTTTGAAAAAGGCAGGCATAAGAGTAGAGTTAGATGATGAGAAAAATGGACTGGGGAAAAAGGTAAGGCATGCCAAAGATATGAAATATCCATACTGGATAGTCATTGGTGATACTGAAGTCGCAGCCGCTACAGTCGCTCTCGAAAGTAGAGAAGGAGAAAAGTTATTACTTTCTATTACTGAGCTAGTATCTAAATTTAAAAAAGAGATAGAAGAGAAGAAGTAAAATAAACACAAAAGGGTGCGGCCGTAGGCCG
>JAYTYR010000016.1:0-2422 GCA_043742265.1 bacterium
CGAAGATTAGCATCTTCTACATTATTTTCTGAGGTGAGAATTTCATAAGTAGAGCGTCCAATGTCCATGTCTCCAAGACCAAGATAGTTTTTCTGCCTCTCTAAAGCGTGGCGAAGAATTTTGAATAGAGCATTAGAGTAGATTGATCCGATTGGGATATTAGTCTCACAGTGTTCGAGAAGCTCTTCAAGATCTTTTCTGGCGATAGAGAAGAGAGCTTCTTCTTTCGCGCATTTAATTATTAGCTGTTTCCAGTACTCTGCGCACTCTATTGGATGACCTGAGAAAGGTGAGATGAGAGAGAAAGTAGGAAATGATCCCGCAGAGGCTGCCCAATCTGCTACAGAAGGGGCAATTGAGGCAACTGATTTATGAGGGTTCTTAATCAGTCTTTGAAGCGCCATTTCACGATGAACAAGCTTTCTGTCATCGTAATCTTTTCTTCGACCTGAGGTGAAGTCTGTGTAAGATTCTTGCCAATTGTGCAGCCAATGCGGGATATTTTCTAACCCTTTAGTTTCCGAGGTGATTACAACCATAGGGAATTGTACAGCAGGATTCTGCACTGTATTGAGCCGAGTCACGATGGTCATTAAGGCTTCCATGTGAGTTGCAACTATTGCAGGAGTTTTGATTGTACGAATTGCGGGCACCCTGAATTGTACAAGATCGGTAGATTTAAGCGTTGCAAGGAATAGGAGATAAGAATCTATCGGGGTGAGCTGGCCGCCCGACCACTTTCCTAGGTAAGATAGAAGTTTTCTCTGAGGAAGTTGAAAGATAGGGTGAGAGGCTTCGCCAGAGTAGAGTGATCCTGGAAAATGATCGCAGGAAAATTCTAGAGAGGAGTAGGAACAGAGTATTTTCATGATAGAATCCTTTAGAGTTCGTTACCCATAAAAAAAGAATCATCGTTGTCCACAGTTTGTCTTCGAAAATCTCTGTGGAATTGACGCATCCAACTCCAATTATGAATAAGAATTCGAGTATTTTTTGGAAAGATATTTTTAATCTTTTCAGAGAAAGCAGAGATTGCAATGTTTTTAGTTCTTGAGTCGGCCATGATAGAATCCTTTTTTGAAAACTATTCTTTATTCAAGTGAATGATAAGAGCTTTTGCAGAATCTTCCCCAATCACTGTACAAATTTGTACCCCATCTGGATCAATAATTTCCCATAGTTCCCAATCAGGTACAAGCTCGATAATAATTTCAATTTTTTGGGTAGTGTAAAACATGATAGTTTCCTGGAAAGTAAAGAACTGCAAAATCGCAGTATAGAGTGTATAGATTCTATCTCTCTATGCACTCGAACTGGACTCTTTAAAGTTTTTCAACGTAAGTAAGATCTGAGCAAATATTATGCTTATTTGCACTCTTCAATTTTTTTCTTGCTTCCTCCTCAGAAGTAAAGTTGTTGCGTGACTGACGCTAACTCCCCAGGTTTGCGCGAGTTGATTTCAGTAGAGATAATTATTACGATTTTTGAGTGCAATATGAAACATGATGATATCCTTTCTAGGTTTTTCTCTACTATTTAAGCTCTAACATGCTAGGATAATTATTATTACTTTTTTCTCCCGTAATCATCTCTACCAAATCATAGCTGACCAAATGTTTGCAGCCTTCGTCGTTAATACGAATAACTTTGCAAGTCAATCTTTTGTTCCCTGATAATGGTGGGTTGTTTTGCCCGGTGAGCCATACAATGTCACCGAGTTTGAATTCTGGAACTGTAATAGAAGTATTCACGATATATCTTTTATTGAATTAAGGTGACGTAAAACAGTTTCTGCTTCTTGTTTACAGTTAAAATAAGCTAAATGCCTTTCTTTGAACAAGAGCTGAAATTTCAATTTTCCGTGATTCATTATCTCTACGATAAAATAAAATTTTTGTGGGCTCACGATAAAATCCTTATAAATCTAAACACCTGCAAAATTGCAGTATAGAGTGTGCAGGGAGCATAAAAAGTCTGCACACTCGAACTGAAATCTTATTTAAGCTCTACCTCACACTCTCCAGAAAGAATTAGAAACCTCTGCTAGAGAAATACTTCTCTGTCGCTTCAAGCTCTAATCCGTGCGCCAGACAATGGTTCATCGCATCCTCTAAATCATCCTTTCCAACAATCTGCGGGTATTTAGCCCAGCGGATATAAGCACTCTCTCTGCGCTGTTCTACAGTTGCTGGTTTCGAGAGAGAACGAGAATCTTCAAACCCTAAAAGCTGTGCCTGAGATGGAGAAGTAGAGAAAGCTGGAGTAGCTAGACCGGCCTCCATCTCTACATTCTTGATCCAGAGATACCGCAGTAAAGCTGTATCAGATTCTTTTTTGTGCTCTAGAAGAAGCTGCTGTAAGCGATAGAATTCCTCTCTAGAGACAGAGATGCGGTATTTTTCAATCTTTGCAGCAGATGATG
>JAYTYR010000017.1:0-6697 GCA_043742265.1 bacterium
GCCGTAGGCCGCACCCTTTTGTGTTTATTTTATCAAATTCAAAGCACTCGTCATCGGACTAGGGTTCCAATCTATCGCAGAGAGTGGTAATATACGAGCAAACACTCTACCACTGATATAGCGAGCATCTAGTGGCCCCCAGGAACGTGAATCGTAGCTCTCTGGCCTATTATCCCCCATCACAGTATACTGGTCAGGTCCAGCAGTGTATTCATGACCCTCGTATGTCACGCTACTATTGGGCCCACTCACTATACGCTTTACTAGATATTTGTTGTCATATGGATCTTTTTGTTTGTTTGTACATTGTATCTCTGCTGATACTGCTGACACAGAAGCCAGCTCTTTCTCATCTATACATTTATGATATTTATCATGATATTTAAAAACTATAATATCACCAACTTGTGGAGCACCTATTTTATAACTTACTTTGTCCACTAGCAATACTTCACTACTCTGTAGATCTGGGTACATAGAGTTGCCATCAACTACGAATGGCTGTATCAATAGTACATGTATCAGGCGTATGACAGCCACAATAGCAAATATATAGATTAGTAGCTCACGGGGAGACTCTCTATCCTCTAGTATATGCAAGGTGTGCAACCACATCTCCATCTTTTTAGAAAAGATGGAGATGATTAAAATAATAATAAGTATTAATAATAAAAAGGTCACTGTAAGGGCTAATTTGTTATCCCCTATTTCAAAGAATTGGCTAATCATGAATAGTATTATATAATAGATATATGAAATTAGCTATATTCCCACTTGGCAATCCAGGGGACAAGTATAAAAGGACTAGGCACAACGCTGGGCGTATAGTCTCTGAGGCTTGTGGCCTCAGAGACTATACAGTAATTATACCTGATACTTTTATGAATGAAAGTGGAGCTTTCATCAGTCAATATCTCAGATATAACAATGGTGTGACACCAGTAGTCATGTATGATGATAAAGATCTCATCTATGGTGATGTACGACTGTCATACGGTAATAGTAGTGGAGGACATAATGGCGTACAGTCAGTGATAGAGCATCTGGGCGTAGATTTCTATCGTATACGTATCGGTATCGGCCAAATCGACCTCATGCCCATACATGGATCTGGTGTGGTACAAGCGTATGTCATGAATACTATCACAGACATAGAGATGCATATACTACAAAGTAAAACCTTGACAGATACAGTGAAGAATTTGTTATCACAAATTAAATAACATAAATAACAAAAGGGCGGTCCTAGGACCGCCCTTTTGTTATTTAATTTGCCAATCCTTTATAACTCATCGTCATCTTTTGATCCTTGGAATCGAAAAGAGTAATTTCAAAGTTGTACATTTTACCTAGTGATACTGTCTCGCGTAGCTTTTCCTCTCCACCAAAGTCAGAATTGTGTACTAGTCCTGCTACACCCTCTTGTATACTTACCAAGGCGCCATGTTTGTTAAACTTTATCACGAGACCATTTACTATATCTCCTTTTTTATATTTGCTCTCGGCATCAGTCCAAGGGTTATTCTTTATTGCTTTGATAGACAGAGAGATCTTGTCGTCCTTGATCTCTATGATCTTGGCCTTTACACGGTCACCGATACGAGCATGATTCTTTGTATCATCCACTAGACCCCAATCGATTTCGCTTTTATGCACTAGACCCTCGACATTGTCAGAGATTTTCACGAATATACCGAACTCCACTATACCAGTCACGTCACCCTCGACTATATCGCCTATCTTGTAGTTACTTTTGACCATTGCAGTGTTGGTAGTGGTACCGGTAGTCTCACCAATAGCTCCCTTTTCAGAGAATATAAGCTTGCCCTCCTTTGGTATGGCTCCTATAATAGAGACAGACAACCTCTTGCCTATTAGCTGCTTGAGCTCTTTGACTATTTTATCTTTGTCACCATCACCCACGCGTGGATAGTTTTCCTCCTTGAGCTGTGAAGCAGGCAGGAATCCAGCGATACCCTGCCAATCGATAATGAGCCCACCTTTATTAGCGTCCTTGATCACTAGATCCATTACACGTCTATCTTTGATTGCTTCCTCGGCATCGCTCCATATCAGTGCTTGTCGGGCTTCTTTTAGAGATAGCTCTACGTATCCTTCGCTATTTTCTTTTAGTATTATTTTCGCACTTATAGTATCCCCTATATTAATTTTCTTTATTATTTCTCTGGCATTGATATATTCACTACCATAAATAATACCGATACCTGACTCGTGTAGATCTACATACACAGATGCTCTGTCTATTGCTACTACTGTACCTTCTATCACATCGTCCACATTTATTATTTTGATTTCGTTCATGTTAAATTCCCAACCTTTGGGACTTGTTATTGGTTTCTTTTTATAAATTTTATGCAAAGACAGAACCAGTATTATTGCTTAAAGGATAATTTATAAAGAGTGTTAGTCCATAACGAGTACTTCATCCCCATAGATGAAGTTATAAACATATTACTATAGAATTGAGAATATAGCAATATGTGATTCATTGTGTTATAATCATATTATAAATAACTATTATAAATTAATACTTTTAAACAATTTAAAATATATGAGCACTATATCAGTACCTTTGACACCAGAGTTAGAAAATTTTATCAATATGCAAATCACACTCGGTCAAGCAGACTCTAAAGCTGGTTTGATAAGGCGTGCGATAGCAAAATATGAAGAGGATTACTATTATAACCAAGTAATACAAGCCCAAGAAGAGATGAGATCTGGTAAAATAATCAGAGGAGATTTAAAAACCTTATTGGAATTATAATATGAAAGAGAAAATATATGAAATAGCTTTTTCTCCTACTTTTATGAAAAAGTTAAAGAAACATCATAAAGATATACAGATGGAAGTAGTAGAAAAGATAGAGCTTTTAAAAAATATTACAAATCATCAATACTTAAAAGTACATAAATTAAACGATAGATTAAAAGGCAGCTATAGTTTTAGCGTGGATTATCAACGTAGAATAGTGTTTGACTATTTAGATGAAAATACTATTTATATTTTAAACTTTAGTGGACATGAGATATATGATAAGTAGCTTCGTATATCTTGAGATGACACATATTGTCAAATAAAAGTCCTCGATGCTTGGCAAGATAGAGGGGCTTGGATGATCGGGGAGTAATGATGAATGTGGCAATATGTAATCCATTATGCTATAATTTAGTTATGAAAAGTTATATAAATGTTAAAAATAACTATGCGTTTATAGATAGTCAAAATTTGTATCTCTCCATTTTATCTCAAGGTTGGAAAATAGATTGGAAAAAATTTAGAGTGTATCTTTCTGAGAAATATAAAGTCGAAAAAGCATATCTTTTTATTGGTCTTATACAGACCAATGTAGGACTATATAGGAATTTACAAGAAGCAGGTTTTATCTGTATATGGAAGCCTACTTTAGAATATAAAAATGGTACAGTAAAAGGAAACTGTGACGCAGAGTTAGTATTGCACACAATGATAGAGAAGGAAAATTTTGAAAAAGCCGTTATAGTTTCTGGAGATGGAGATTTTTACTGTCTTGTTAATTATCTGATAGATCAAAACAAATTAGAAACTGTATTGATACCAAATCAAAAAAAGTATTCAGCATTACTAAAAATAGATAAATTTGCAAAGTATAGGAATTTTATAAATGATCTAAAAACAAAAATTATTTTAAAATAGTTATTTAGTGATAAAAAAGACCTCGCAAGTATTACTCTTGAAAGGTATCTTTTTCGTTGGTGATATATACATTATATTCTAATGATAGTATAATGTCAAGTTTGTGGTTTTAGAGATGATTTTAAAAGTCCAGACTCTAAATCATTAAGAAAACTTTCTGTATAAAGATTAGAATTACGAAAATCACTTATGGTATCTGCCACAGGAGTACTGATAGCTTTCTTAAAAAAAGTAGAAGCCATCCGTCTATATGCTGTCGCGTCTCTTTTTAAAGACATGTATTCTTCTTTGTCTATTGTTATGGTCATATACACATTATATTATGATATGAAATGACACATACTGTCAAATAAAATATCCTCCACCGTCCCTTTGCCTTGTGGGCTAAGAACAGTAGAGGACATCACTAATCTCATCCGCCAGTGAAAGACGGTAGATCAGTGTGGGTCGCCGATAAACGATCTAATGACAGAAACTCCACAGACTTTTCTTTTTCTTTTGCAGACCTGACAAGCGTCGGTTGGTCACAAAAAACAGACCCGCCAAGCCCGCCAGCAGCAGCGTCCCCGTACCCAACTCCATCACTGGGGACACTGGCACGAGTGCGAGTGTCGGGACCAAAGCGATGTCGATCGCAAATACCCCCGTGCCAGGGGTACGCAGACCCCCACCCGTGTACTCATACACAAGGGTGTACGTCCCTGACTGTACCGGTGTTGCCGGCACGAAGGGGTCCGGTACGCCGCCGAGTGGACCTTGCCACTCCACGTATTTCAGTGGGCCACCACCCACCAACGTGGTGGTGGTGGAGAAAAATGACGTCGTCGATGGCGGGGGGCTCGTGCTCAAGGCTGGGTCTGTCCAGCTTAAGGTGGACAGACCTCCACTATTGGAGATCCACCCCGCGCCGAAGGCGCTTAACGAGTTCGCTGTAATCGCAAACGACGTCAGCTCCTCCCCTGGGAGGACCGCCAGTGTCAGTTCATATCGGCAACTGACATTGGTCAAGTCCGCCGTGTTACACTCATCAACCGCCATCGCTGGGGCGGTGAAGGCCAAGGTGGCGATGGCGACAAAGCCGAAAACAAAATTTTTCATGATGAAGAACTCCTGATAAAGGACGCCGTCGCGTCCTGGTTTTGAAGTGACGTCGACTTCTTATGTGCGTTGATGGAGTGGGTCTGACATTGATGCCAGGCTCACACACAACTCACAAAGTCAATATGAATATTACCATACACTTGACAAAAGCACAATGGATAATTTTAGAGTTATACACAGTTATATGTTTATGACTACAAAGCTAAATGGTAAGGTGCATTTAAGTATTTAAATTTGTATGTTATAATAATAGACATGATAGAAAGTTTAATTTACATCATCGTTCTGATCTACTCCATCATACTGCATGAGATAGCTCACGGATATGTCGCCTATCGTGAGGGTGATAGCACCGCAAAGTGGGCAGGGCGACTGACGCTATGGCCGTGGCCACATATAGATATACTCGGGTCCATCATCGTACCGATACTGTCGTATCTATCTGCCGGCGTCACTATGGGCTGGGCAAAGGGTGTACCTTATAACCCTCATATGCTGCGTCATCGCTATAGCGAGGCACGTGTCGCTGCTGCTGGCGTGGCTATGAATTTCTCTATTGCTGTCGTCTTTGCTATTGTATATAAAGTGTGTAACTATAATACACTGTCACAAGGCTTTTCTTTTAACTTTATAGAAGTGATTAAATATGCCAGCACTATCATCGTAATAGTAAATGTGTCACTGGGTATATTTAATCTGTTGCCTCTGCCACCGTTTGACGGTATGAGGATATTGACTTCTGTATTCCCACATTGGGGACAGAAAATGATAAGGATAATAGATGCCAATCAAACAGTGTTCCTCGTCGCTAGTCTATATATCGCTTATCATATATGGCCTTTTATATCTCCAGCTATGTATTTTATTATTGATTTACTTTTATAAATTTATAATTAAAATCTTGTTTGTTTTTAAAAAGCTATATGTTATAATGTTATTTATGAAAGGTCATTTACACCCCATTACTATAGCGATAGATAATATAGCACGTATATTTACTAGATTTGGATTTGATATTGTGGATGGACCAGAGGTGGAAAGTGAATGGTATAATTTTGACGCCCTCAATGTACCAAAGTATCATCCGTCGCGTGATATGCAGGATACATTTTTTGTCAAAGGTAAATCTGAGATAGATATAGACGGTAACAAATCAAAGTTTGTACTACGTACCCAAACTAGTGGTATGCAGATCAGATCTATGTTGTCACATGTAGCGAGTGGTGCTGTGTATCCTCTAGCGGTAGTGATACCTGGTAAAGTGTATAGAAATGAAGCGACTGATGCTACTCACGAGGCACAATTTTTCCAAGTAGAGATGCTCTATGTGGGTGTGGATGCTTCGATGGCAATGCTAAAGGGTATAATGGAGAAATTCTTCTCAGAATTTTTTGATAAAGAATTAAAAGTCAGGTTACGCTCTTCATTTTTCCCTTTTGTAGAGCCGGGATGCGAGTTTGATGTACAATGTGTGATCTGTGATGGATCAAGATATCGTGAAGATATAGATAGACCATTAGATAATAAAGTGCCTTGCAATGTATGCAGGCATACTGGCTGGATAGAAATCGGTGGAGCAGGAGTGGTACATCCAAATGTGTTAAAAGCAGGAAATATACCAGAAGGGTATCGAGGTATAGCTTTTGGCTGCGGCATAGATAGGATGATGATGTTAAAATATGCTTATGACGATATAAGATTATTTTATAATGGTGATATGAGAGTAGTAGAGCAGTTTTAATGCAGCTAAAAAGTTGGTTTATTGGGAGAAATCTGTTATTATGTTATAATATAGTAATTGCCGAAGTGGCGGAATGGTAGACGCGAGCGACTCAAAATCGCTTATCGCAAGGTGTGAGGGTTCGAGTCCCTCCTTCGGCACAACCCAATAAACCACCC